>JAGYNS010000053.1 GCA_018399655.1 Campylobacterales bacterium | reverse complement strand
ATTTTCTATTACATTTGAGTAAAAACCAAAAAAGAATAAAAACTAACTATAGACTTAATAGTTGCTTAGTTGGTTTTGAGAAATTGATCGGATGAGCCTATCTTTGTCACTTCTGTAGTATAAAAAGATGGGTGTACCAGTACCATTTTCCATTTGGTGCAGGGGCTGTACAGGTATACTTTTCCCTCTCCCCTTGAAGTGGCTTTGATCCACTGACTTCAAAGCTAGTTTTATCTCTCCATTGAAGATCAATCTTCTCTCCACTTGATAAAAAGCATGAGATTTGTGGTATCGGTTTTTCTAGGGTTATTACTAGTTTCGGTGGGTTTTGGTTTTGGATCATTGGGGTATCTAAAGAGAGTGATTCTATTGGGAACTGGATTGTATTGAGTTTTGTTTGGAATCCACTCATTTTAGCAAACATCTCAGCCATAGGAAATCTTGAAAGAGCTTGCATATCACTTTTAGCTCCAAGAGGTCCAGAGGTTTGGGCTACTCCTATGAAACCAAAATCTTGAACGATCTTTTTAGTTTGTAGATCATATTCTCCATAAGGATAGGCTAGAAGTTTGAGTCTTTTTTCTCCAAGCTCTTCATCAAGTCTTTTTTGAGCTTGAACTATCTCTTTAGTGATCCTTTTTTTTGCATCTTCTTGCGTTTCATTCTCTTTTTGAAGAAGATAATCGTGGCTTAAAGAGTGGTTGAAAAACTCTGCACCATCTTTTTGCATTTTTCTCATTTGATCCCATGTGACATGGGTTTTTAATCCTTTATCTACAGGGTCAGTATTGACAAAAACAGTAAAAGGATACCCTTTGGCTTTAAGCATAGGGTAGGCATTTGTATACACACTATAATAGGCGTCATCCATAGTAATTGCCACAGTTTTAGAAGGAATTGGCTTATTCATTTGGATAGCTTGCACTATTTTTGAAAAACTCCACACAGTATAGTTGTGAGTTTCGAGATAATCAAGCTGGGCTTGAAACTGTTCAAGTGTGATATTGGTAGAGGGGTATTTAGACTCCCCAAAACGATGATAGACAAAAGCTACAGCACCATTGTGAATTTGTTCACTTGTACTGATTTTCTCTGCTGCACTTAAGCTTGAGATACTCAACAAAATAAGAAAAAAAGATCGTAACCACATTATTAAACTCCTTGATAAAATAGATATATTTTTAAAAGACAACCAAAAACAGCAACAACGACACACCCGCCATAGGATACAGTATATAAAGTGCATGAGAGTTTAAAGAGCTTTTTTGAGGGGTTTTGTAGCCCAGTTTGTAGCTCAGATAGTACACTTTTGCCATCAAAAGGGTGGTTACGATCATACTAAAGCCAAGGATTGGCAGAAGGATAGAGGAGCCACTTATGGAGTCTAGTATCATCTGTTTTGCTACACTTCCACTTGTGTATCCTACCCCTATAAGGCTTAGGGAAAATATGAGTCCTAAGAGTATAAAGTGGAGGTTCAAACCATTTTTTATAATCTCGCCGCTTAAAAGAAAAAGGGCAGATTTATTGATAGCGTGGTGGATAGAGAAAAAAAGTACCGCTACAACAATACTCTCCCATAGATTTGGACTCAGAAGTGCTACCCCTAAAAGGGTGAGTAGATATCCCATTTGGGAGATACTTGAGTAGGCTAAGACCACTTTGATCTTCTTTTTAAACACCCCATATACCCCTGCATAGATTCCAGCTACTCCTAAGATACACAAGCTTACTCCACCTGCTATTTCTAAACTTTCCCCAAAAGGAAGATACCGCATAAGTCCTAGGATTCCCGCTTTTAGCATCACTCCTGAAAGCACGGCACTAGCTGCTGCTGGAGCATTTCCATGAGCCAGTGGAAGCCAAAAGTGCAAAAAGAGCATACCCGCTTTGATCCCAAACCCTATGATAAAAAGCCAAAGTGCCAGTGGATCCATAGCCCCTTTATAAAGATCAAAACTCAATCCATTGTAGTGATTGGATGAGAGTAAAATAGCGATAAATAGAGCCACTTCCCCTATGATGGCGTATTTGATATAGACAAAGGCTGCATGATTTGCATTTTCATTTTGGGAGTGGATCACAAGACCAAAAGCAGCCAAAGACATTATGGAAAAGAATATATAAAACCCAATAGCATCATAGCTCAGTATCAACCCAAAGTTTCCTAGAAAGGTTAAAAGAAACCAAAACCAATATCGTTTCTGGTTTGTGGTGATTGTTTTGTAGCTATACAAGGCACTCATTAGCCATACAAAGCAGCTAAAGATCAAAAAAACTTTCCCTACAAAATCGACTCGAAACGAAAGACCGAAAATAAACCAATCAACCCTATAAGCCAATCCCACATCGACAAAAAGGGAAAAAATAAATCCAGCTAATACAATAAAACTTACAACAAAAAAATTCATGGTAAATACTCCATCTGAACGAGTATATTGACCCATTGTAAGGCACTATATTCATTGAGTGCAAATATCCCAAGATAGAAAGTTAAAAGTGCGGTAAAAAGTGGTGGTAAAAGTAAAAGGGCATTGCCATTTTGAAATTGAGACTGTGGCTTAAGCTCTTGGGATGGGGTCAAAAACCAGATACGATAGAGCATAGGTAAAAAATATGCGGCATTAAGAAGGGAAGACAGAGCAAGCACTCCTAAAATAGATACCAATCCATTCTCATAAGCTCCCATCCCTATATACCATTTGGATAAAAATCCAGCCGTAAGAGGTATCCCTATCATCCCAAATGCCCCAACGGTAAATGCAAACGCTCCTATTGGCATCAGTTTTCCTAAGCCATTCATCTGCTCGATATTTTTTATCTCGTAGATTTTAGCAAAGGCTCCTGCACAAAAAAACAGCGTGATCTTCATAACCCCTTGATGTACCAAGTGGATCATCCCCCCGATGGTTCCAAGGGGTCCAAAAAGTGATACTCCCAAAAGGATATATGACACTTGCGACACTGTAGAATAAGCGAGCCGTTTTTTGATATCATTTTGGCGAAGAGCCATGATACTTCCATATATAATAGTTATTACAGCAACTCCTAGTACGATCCATAAAAGTCCCAAAGAGTAGGTAAACTCAACTCCATACACATCATACACGATCCGTATGATCCCAAATGCTCCTGCTTTTACCACTGCAACCGCATGAAGTAATGCAGAAACAGGAGCTGGAGCTGCCATAGCAGATGGAAGCCAACTATGTAAAGGGAAAATCGCAGCCTTGACCCCAACCCCTATAAACAAAAGGATAAAAATAAGTTGCAAGGCAAAAGGGGAGAGTGCTTCAAGATCTCCTAGATATCCTCCACTTACAAACTCCATATCCCCACTAAGTGTTTGAAGTGCTACAAGCCCCACTAAAAAAAACAGACCGCCTATAATAGTGTAGAAAAGATAAAGAACGGTGGCTTTTTTTGCTTCAATTGTTTGGGTATGTAAAATGAGTACAAAAGTGGTCAAAGTCAAAAACTCATAAAAGATAAAAAAAGTAAAAAGATTTCCTGCGATACTTAGCCCAACAGTAGCGGTAACACACAAAGAGAAAAAACCAAAAAATCGGCTTTGGTTTTGAGCATTTTGAAAATATCCTATGGCATAAATAGTGGTAAAAAGCCACAATATAGAGGATAAGGTTGCAAATAAAAGTGAGAGATGATCCACTTTAAGGACAAAAGAGATCTGTGGGGTAAATGCAAAAGAGTAGTAAAACACCTCATTGTTTATAAGCCCACGGATCAAATAGATCACAAAAAATATTTTGGAAATCACCCCTAATAGATTGATAGAGTTTCGTAAAAATACACACCTTTGGGGGAGTAAAAAGATAATAACAGCTGGAAGTGCCGAGCTAGCAAGGAGTAAAAATAAAATAGTACTATTTTCCATCACTCATCCTAAAAATCCTATAATAAAACTGCTAAAAAACCCTAGAAATACAGAGAAAAAACTTAAGGAAAAAGCACACCATTGAAACATCTTTGGGAAGTTTTGAACCTCTTTTTTTTCTAGGTTTTCCTCTTTTTCTAAAGGTTTTTGTAGCAACAAAATCAAAAGTTTAAAAAGATACAATGCACTTAAAATCCCGCCACCTAAAATCGCTCCAAAAAATATCCATGAAGAGGTTTCAAGACCACTTTGTAGATAGTACCACTTTGAGACAAATCCTAATGATGGGGGAAGACCTATGAGGCTTATACTACTAAGCCCTATAGCAAATACAGCAACTGGAGTGATAGAAGCGTACCCTTGCATCTTATTTATATTTTTTGTTTTGGCATGAGAGATCATAGCTCCACTTGCTAAAAATAGCCCCGATTTTGCCAAAGCGTGAGAAAGAAGTACAAACACCATCCCATAGTATCCATAGGGGTGATCTAAAGCAAACACTACAAGGAGATAGCCCACTTGTGAGATAGTAGAGTATGCAACTAAGACTTTTAAATCTTTGGCTATTAGTGCTTGAACTCCTCCATAAAAAATAGCCACAACTCCAAAAAATCCAAGAACTATAGATATATTTGTAGCAAAAGAAAAAAGTGAAGTGGTAAAAAGATACAAAAGATAAAAAGTGGTTTTAATAACAAGAGCTGAAAGCAAAGCTGATACTGGACTTAGAGCATTCCCGTGAGCTTTTGGAAGCCAAAAAGAGAAGGGAAAAATGGCAGTTTTGATAAAAAAGGCTACGATCATAAATCCAAAAGCTACGAGGCTGGTAAAATCGTTTTGGACTAAAAGCCCTAAAGTATCTATATCCAAAACAGAGTATTTTGCATAGAGTATTGCCACCCCTAAAAGATAAAATCCAGAAGCTACAAGTGTCGCAAAAAGATATATCAAAGATGAATGGATACTTTTACGACTTTTTTCTAAAGCACTTAATCCCACTGCACTTAAACCTACTATTTCCAATCCCACATAGATATTAAAAATATCTCTTGAAAGATAGATCACTACAAATCCAAGGGCTAAAAAAGCACTTAAAGGATAAAAAAGTGCCGCTTTTTTATGATGAAGATATTGTGCCGCATAAAGAAAAACAATAAATAGTATCAAAGCACTTAAACCAAGTATCAAACTTCCAAATGGCAGTGCTTGAAAAGCAATCCCAAGAGGTGGAGCAAAGTCTCCAAAATAATAAGCTTGGATAGAGTTTGACTCTACACCATAGAGTAAAGCAGATGTAAGTGTTAAAAAAATTGCCCCAAAGCTAAGTCCCAATAGGGTGGCTTTTTTGGGAAATAAAAATCCAAATATCCCAAAAAGAAGTGGTACAATAAGCAAAGAGGGGATAAGAAGCGTGTTTATCATCTTTTTTTCTCTTTTTTCGTTTGTTTTTTATAAAAGGATCTTATAAGCATCAAAGCAAATGCCGTAGAACCCAAAGTAACCACAAGACCTGTTAGAACCAATGCTGTTGCCAAAGAGTCCGCTTTTTCTTGATCCATTGTAGTGGCAATAAAGATCAAAAAAACACCACTTGTAAAAATATTTAAGCAGATCAATTTATGGACAAACCCTTTTTGTAAAATAACACCTACCAGTCCCAAAAAAAAGATAGCCACTCCTGCGATTGCAAAGATATTCATCATTTAAACCTTTGGACTGCATTGATAAAATAGGTGGCTAAAATCACCGCAAGGCTTAAAGTAAGAATAGACTCAATAGAGATGATAAAAAAAGTAGCCACACCTCCGCGATACTCTAAAAAAGAGCCAAAGAAAAGTGTCCCAACCCCAACTAAAACAAAAAATAAAAGACCACTGATATAAACAAATCGTAAAATAAACTCTTGTAGATCCGCAAGATACTTAGGCTTGACCAAACGCAAAATAATAATTCCACCAGCTAAAAGTGCGGCCGCTGCAAATGCTCCACCACTTTGGTAGCTCCCACTATATAAAATATAAAATGAACATAAAACTATAAGGGGGAAAAGCAGTGCCACAAAAGTATTGGTAATAGTGTTTTCAAATGAGAGGGGCTTATAGCGAAAATAGGGCTTAATAGTATAAATAGCAATAAGTGCCAAAAGGATAACCCCAACTTCCAAAAGGGTATCCAAAGCACGAAAGTTCAGCAAAACGGCGGTGACCTCATGGGATACACCGCTTAAAGGAAGCTCTTGTTTGATATGGTGTGAAATAATTGGTTCAAACGATCCTAGATCAATAAGGGCAAAACAAAGAGTTATAAATAAAATAAAAGCTCCCAAATAGACAAGAGTATGAAGCAGTTTATTTTTCATAATTTCGCCCATATTGTTTTAAAAAAGTGATCGTATCAAGAAGCAAAGCCCCTGTGATACCAGCTCCTAAAGCCACCTCTGCAAGAGCAAGATCAAAAGCCCCTAGCCGTATCCACACAAGAGATAAGATCATCCCAAACACGATAAAATAAACAGTGACTCGAAAGGTGTCTTTTAAAGTGGCTATTTTAAAACTTATCCACACCAGTAAAAAAAGTAAAAAGGTATCAATGAGTATCATGATCTTCTCCTGTGCGTGGCTTTTCCCCTGTTTTATTGGAGTGGCTACTTAAGATATAGCTTAAAGTAGAGGAGCTTAATAAAACTAAAATCCAGATAAAAAATATTTTTAAAGCTATCAAAAAAGAGTTGCTATGAAGCATCATCCCAAAGGCTAAAAATCCCAGTCCCATATTGTCTATTTTGGATAATGCATGAAGTCTTGTATACAGATCAAAAAACCTCACCACCCCAATGGTTCCAATGATAAAAAAAAGAGTCCCTAAAATAAGAAAAATATCCCCTACAGTTTCAAGTAGCTCACCCATTATCATCCCTTCTATAGCGAAGTCGTTTGGCAAATACTATAGCTGTAACCGAGCTTAAAAGGACAATAATCAAAGCTACATCTAAAATAGAGTTTTGAAGTGTCACCCCATACAACAAAAATAGCACCCCAACCCCAGTAGTACTTAAAAGCAAAGTGATAAGCATCTTGCCACTTTGAGTTTGAGTTTTCAGGATAAATATAGCGGTAAATATAAGGTTCAAAACTAAAATAGTCCCTAAAATTGTGTATAAACTCATCGCTCTTCTTTTTGTGCAAATGCTTCAAGGACAAAGTACTCAAATCTCTCAATCAAAGCTTTATCAAAAAGGGTTTTATCTAAAATATGCAAAGCTAAAATCTCTTTATCATACCCAATACTTACCGTTCCTGGCATAAGTGAATAGATATTTGCTAGCATCGAAGCACTAAACTCATTGTGAGATTTTAAGGAGTGTTCATAAACAAATGGCTGCAAATCAAGCTTTGGTTTTAGTGCAAAAAGTGCCACTTGAATCCCCCCTTTAAAAGAGTAATAAAAAAAGAACCCAAGCAATCTAGCACTTGCTTTTAACGAAATAAAGTGATAGTTAAGCTGAAAAATAAAAGGGGTTAAAAAACTCATAAGTACAATAAACACAAGTGGAAAAAATTCAATTTTTCCACCACTTAAAATAACCCACAGAAATAAATAAAGCCCAAAAAGCTTTAAAGTATTCATATTAGACTTTTTTCCTTTTAAAATATTTCTCAAGCTCCACAACACTATAGATAATAATGCTTGATATAAAAATTACAACCCACGAATCAAATCCAATAGGAGCTGTACCAAAAAGTGTATTCATAAAAGGGGTATAGATAAAAAGCAATTGAAAAAATACCATAGCACCCACTCCAGATAGAAGATATTTGTTGCTAAACACCCCTAGTTTGAACATACTTAAACTCATAGAACGACAATTGAAAAGATAAAATGTTTGCCCAAAGATAAAGATACTCACCGCTGCGGTTCGTGCCTCTTCAAGACCTCCTCCTAATATATTCATAACATACCAAAATGCACCAAAAGCAAATATTACAAGCATTCCACCTACATAAATTACACGGGTGAGTAATAGCTTGGATAAAATAGGAGCATTTGGATCTCGTGGAGGGATATCCATAAGCCCTTTCTCTTTTGGTTCAAAAGCCAATGCAAGTCCTAGTAAAATTGCTGTAGTCATATTGACCCAAAGCACTTGTACAGGGCTTAGTGGCAATGGAAAAGCAAACATAATAGCAAAAACGATCACAAGCCCTTGTCCCACATTTGTTGGTAAAATCCATGTGATAAACTTAATGATATTTTCATATACCCCTCGACCCTCTTCTACGGCATTTTTAATAGTAGTAAAGTTGTCATCGGTCAAAATCATATCAGCTGCTTCTTTGGAAACTTCAGTTCCTGTGATCCCCATGGCAGTACCAATATTGGCTTGCTTTAAAGCAGGGGCATCATTGACTCCATCTCCTGTCATCGCAACAATATTGTTTTTTGATTGCAAAAGTTTCACCAATCGTAGTTTTTGCTCTGGGCTAACTCTAGCAAATACATTGACCTCTTCAATCACTTCTAAAAGTGCGTCATCGCTCATATTTTCAAGTTCACTTCCACTTAAACTAGCAATATTTCCATCAGTTTTGAGTCCAATCTCTTTGGCAATAGCAAGAGCAGTAATTTTATGATCTCCTGTGATCATTTTTACCCCAATCCCTGCTTTATGGCAACTTGCAACGGAGTCTTTCACCTCATTTCGTGGTGGGTCAATCATCCCTTGAAGCCCTAAGAAAACAAGTCCATTTTCCACATGGTGATGCTCCAATGAATCGATCCAAGTTTTTTGATCCATATAGGCAAATGCTAGCACACGCATCCCTTTTTGGGCCATTTGTTCCGCTTTTTGAACAATCAAATCTTTATCATAAGTTTTTATCTCCCCATCGCTATCAAGCATGTGTTCACACCGTTGTAAGATTTTTTCAAGTGAGCCTTTAAGATAGATTTGGGAGCTTTTTTTATCTTTTGCTCCATAATAAGATGCCATATATTGATTTTTTGAATCAAAATCTAAAGTATCTATATGGATAAACTGATCATCAAGAACCTCTTTTTTATACCCAGCTTTTTGTGCTGAAACTATAAGAGCTCCTTCTGTAGGATCACCTACTATTTTGAAGTGACCATTTTGTTTTACTACACTTGAAGTGTTGCATAGTAGCCCAGCTTTCATAGTTTGCTCAAAGGCTTTGTTTTGGGCATGAGCTGTTTGATCTAAGTGTTTTATCTCTCCAATACTTTCATAGCCCACCCCTTGAATTTTATAACTTTCTTCCCCTGCATACACCTCTTGTACGGTCATCTCATTTTGAGTAAGGGTTCCTGTTTTGTCGGAGCAAATAACAGTAGTAGAGCCTAAGGTTTCCACCGCTGGAAGCTTTCGTATGATCGCATTTTGTTTTGCCATTTTTGACACACCAATAGCTAAAATAATCGTCATAGCTGCAGGCAAGCCTTCTGGAATAGCAGCAACAGCTAAAGCAACAGATGCCATAAATACCTCTACACTCTCTCCCCCTTGTAAAAGTCCTACACCAAAAGTAAAAGCAGCAAGTGCTAGGATAATATAGAGCAATACTTTACTAAACTGAGCGATCTTAAGAGTCAGAGGCGTTTCTAGGATATCCGCATCTCCTATCATGGTATTGATTTTTCCTATTTGAGTATTGTCTCCTGTTGCAACTACAACTCCTATACCACTTCCTGAAGTTATTAAGCTTGAGGAGTAGATCATATTGGTTCTATCTGCAAGTGAAGTTTGCTCTTTTATAGTATCAATATTTTTTTCAATACTTAAGCTCTCCCCTGTAAGGGAAGATTCATCACTTTGAAGCTCTTTTGATTTGATAAGTCGTATATCTGCTGGAACTTTATCTCCTGAGTACACTACTACGATATCTCCTACTACAAGCTCTTTGGCATCTATGGATGTTTTTTCCCCATTACGAATCACTGTGGCATTTACTTTTCCCATTTTAGCAAGTGCTTCAATTGCTTTTATAGCTTTGAGCTCTTGTACGAAGCCTATAATTGAGTTTATTAAGATCACCCCAAATATAACACCAGAATCTATCCACTCCCCTAAAAGAGCGGTAACAATTGTAGCAACAATAAGAATATAGACTAAAGGCTGGTTGAATTGCTGTAAAAATAAAACTAGTTTACTTTTTTGTTTTTTTTGACTTAAAAAGTTTGCACCATATTTCTCTTTATATTGTGCTATAACAGAGCTACTTAATCCTTTTGATGAATCTACACTAAGCTCATCTAAAATTGATTGTGCACTTTGGGCGTGCCAGTGTTCTAGAGGTTTCATAGAGAGTTCCTTTTAAATGCTCAATTTTTTTCTTAAAAGAAACAGATTCAAATTCTTTTGAAATCGAAAAAATTAATCTGTCTTCTGGAAGCGAAAAAGAAATGTCTTTTTGAGTAAAACCTTTTGCAAGAGTGCCACATAACTTGAATCTTAAAAGCGGTTTTAATAAAAAATCATTATTAATTACTTCTTCAATTTTTTCATTAACTTTT
>JAGYNS010000052.1 GCA_018399655.1 Campylobacterales bacterium | reverse complement strand
ATTTTTAGAAGCATAGCTTAGATTGGTTTGCTCACTCATTGGCAAGGCATCTATATCAGCTCTTAAGGCGATATGCTCCCCTTTTGCATTTGGGGCTAGGGTAGCTATAGTCCCAGTGGTTGCACACTCTTTATAGGAGATATTATGTTGTTCTAATACTTTTCGTATCCGTTTAGCAGTTTCAAACTCTTCCCATGGAAGTTCTGGATTGGCATGGAGCAAGTGGCGAAAATTTGTCGCAAATTTTACCACATCTTCAAAGCTATTGTATGCAATATTTTTTTTCATCTTTATACCACCATCACGGGACATTTTGCAAGTCCTGTTACTTTGTGAGAAACCCCACCTAAAAGGTAGCCTGAAAGTTCCCCTTGCCCTTTAGAACCAATAATAATGAGATCAATTTTATGCTCTTTTTGAAATTTTAATATCTCTTTTGCCGCAGAACCCATTTTCACAAAAGCTCGTATTTTTGTAAGCTCTTTTTGTTTGAGCATCTCTTTAGCTTCACTGACTATCTGCTTAGAGTGTTCCCTTAATACATCTTCTAGGTTATCAGGCTCTACACCTTTTATCATTGATAATGAACCCTCCATAAAGCTATAGTGCTTAAAAACAGAGAGTAAAAAAATCTCTGCATCAAATTTTGATGCCATATCATACGCTACTTCTAAAGCTTCAAAAGATTTATCTGAGCCATCAAGTGGCACTAATATTTTGGTAAACATACATACTCCTTATTTTATAACCATTACCTAAACGCCAAATCTCGTAAAAATAGAGCAATTTGAGGGAAAAAGATCAACGCCACAGAGACACTTAAAAGGATAAAGATAAATGGGGGTGTCCCTTTGATCACTTCCATGTAAGGTCTTTTAAACACAGCAATTGCGGTAAAGATATCACACCCAAATGGTGGGGTTGCTGATCCAATAGCTACTTGAAGTGTGATCAGTGTCCCTACAAGAACTGGATCAAGCCCTACTGCATCCACTACAGGAGCAAAAATAGGGACAAGTACTAAAATAACCACAATAGGATCAACAAACATACACCCTATAAAAAAAGCAATAGAGATAACAAAAAGTACCCCATATGGTCCCATCTCAGTAATCCCTATAGAGCTTAAGATCTCTTGTGGAACCTGAGCGTATGAAAGCACCCATGCAAATCCAGCCCCAGCTCCTACAAGGATAAATACCACAGCAGTGACTAGTCCAGTTGATTTGGCAGTGGCATAAAAATCTTTAAGTTTCATCGTTTTAAATACAAAGCCCTCTAAAAAAATAGCATAGGCAACACTCACAGCCGCTGCTTCAGTGGGACTAAATATCCCCCCAAATATCCCCCCAACTATAATAGCTGGAAACCCTAAAGGCCATAAAGCTCTATAAAGTGCCATACCACGCTCACCCCATGATGCTTTTGGTTCGGTTGGAATTTTATGTCTATAAGCATAGATGATACTATAGATTGAAAATAGAGTGAGTATCAAAAGTCCAGGACCAATGCCAGCGATAAAAAGCTCAGGAATAGAGGTTTTTGCTACAATCCCATAGATGATCATCCCAATACTTGGTGGAATCAAAAAAGCGATATCACTAGAGTTGACAATCAAAGCTAAGATAAATGAGTCTTTATACCCACCTTTTTTAAGCCGTGGTCGCAAAGGGGAACCTACAGCTACAACTGTAGCTTGAGTAGAGCCTGAAACAGCTCCAAACATAGTACAAGCCCCAGCGGTGCTTACAGCTAATCCCCCTTTGATATGTCTTACAAATGCCATTACTAGATCGATCAGTTTTTCAGCAGAGCGACCTCGTGTCATAATATCAGCTGAGAGGATAAACATAGGGACAGCTATAAGAGCTGCTGGTCGAATCCCTGCCATCATCTGTTGTATCATAAATTGCATTTTGGAAAAATCTGCATCAAAAAGTAACAATATCCCTAAAGTTGTCCCAGCAATAAGCGGAATCTTCATAGGAAAACCTAAAAGTAAAAGAAGCACCATCAACGCAAAAATAGAACCTGCTAGATGGTTTTGCATAAATTCAAAAAGATTGAAGCTTGTATCTTTTGCTTGGGTGGCTGTAATACTACTTAAAATATCACCATACTCATCAATCATTGTTGCTTCTATAGCAATTTGTCCATCACTTAAATCTGTGATATCTACACCTTCAACTTCCCACATTCCCCGTTTATCAGTCTCTGTTTCAAATAAAAGACTTTTATTTTTGCTATCTTTAAAGACCACTTCTACTACACGCCATTTATGGCTGCTAAAATCTTCAGCTTCTGAATAGCCATACACAGTAGAGTAAAACTTATCTTCTTTTTTGTTGGTTTGAGTCTCCTCTATAATCATCGTAATTTTCTCTTGTGCAAAACTATTGCAAGTAAAGCTTAAAAAAAGAGTGATCATAAAAAAAAGTTGTTTTAAAATATTTTGCTTCATTTTTTACCCTTACACCTCAATATTGGTATCGCAATACCCATCACGAATTTTAGTGGATAAAAACACATCTTTTTCTCGTATGTTTTTAAGCACGGTAAAACTATACTGTAAACCAGTCACACTAAATCCAATAGGGACCCAAAGATAGATATAAAATACTGGAATTCCAAGAGCTGGAAGGATTCTCCCACTTTCATACACTTCAACAATATAGTAGTATGAGTAATAGGCCAAAACAAACATAAAAATAGCTGTTATTGAAGCAATAAGGATCATCAATATTTTTCTTACTCTTAAAGGCATAGCGTCATAAATAGCAGACATTCTTATATGTCGACCATTTCTTGCTGCATAGCTAAGTCCTGCAAAGGTCACAATTATGATAAATATCATATTCATCTCATCAGTGATTGTTAAAGCATCATTAAAAATAAATCGTGTAATAACTGCTGCGATAGTCATAACAGCCATCCCTATGACTCCAATAGCAAGCATAAACTCCTCAAAACGGCTTAGCATCAAATCCAAAAAATCAATTGCTTTAAAGAATGGATTTTTGGGAGTTGAACTTTTTGGGTCTATTTCTCCTTCTTCGTTCATCGCGTTTCTCCTTGTATACACCTAGCTAAAAGCTAGGTATACTCTTTTATTTTGCATTTTTTTGGGCTTGGGCTAAGTCCCTTTGGATCTGTTCCATAATTTTTTTATTGGAAGCACTTTTTGAAGCAAATGATTGCTGTACTTTTTTTGCTGCTTGTTTAAATGGCTCTCGCTCTTTTTGTGTAAGCATAACGATCTTATAATCTGGATTGGTTCTTACGATTCTTCCTATACCAATAGCATCAAGTTTTTGTGCCTCTTCTAAAATAGTTTTGTGAGCATGATTTGCTGCTTCTTGTACAAGTCTTTTATCTCTAGTTCCTAGTTCATCAAAAAACTTTTTATTGGCACTCATTGAGGCGTTGAAGTGTCCATGTCCTGTGTAGGTTAAAACTTTTGTAAGATCATCTAATCCATACGCTTCGATCCATACAGTTGGATTTTCTTGACCATCTATCATACCTGTTTTCAGTGCACCCACTAGATCACCCCAAGTCATAGGCTGAGGTGAAGCTCCAAATGCTTGGTATGTTTCAACTAAGATTGGAGATCCTGGCATTACACGCATCTTTTTCCCTTGAAGATCATCAGGGCTTCTAAACTCCTCCATCGTTGTTACTGCCATTTCACCTTCTGGAAAAATTGCCAGTAGTTCAAGTCCATGTTTATGAAAAATCTTTGGAAGCATATCATTGACCACTTTTGAGTTTTTGAAAAAGTAATCAAGCTCTTTGGTATCTGTAGGGAGTACATAAGGTACTGTAAAAACATCCATCTCAGGGATCGTAGCTCCCATATATCCAGTAGACTGACCTATAAAGTGAAGCAATCCAGCTTTTGCTTGTTCCATCATATCGGCCTCTTCACCTAAACTTCCCACTTTGTAAAGCTCGATTTTGTGCCGTGAATTCTCTTCTATAAAATCTTTAAAAGCATTTGCATAGATCCCTTGAGGGTCACTCATCCCCTCACCAAAAGCATACTTCCAAGTATCAGCACTTAAACTCGTAGCAGCAATCATTCCCGCTACTAACAACATCTTTAGTTTTTTAAATTCCATTTTTTCTCCTTATTTTTTTTAAATTGTTTTGATCTGTTATTATTAAAATTTTTTTATTTTTCATACACCCCCTTTTTTACTATTTGACAAAAAGTTTCCGTGGAAAATCACATAGGGTCTCTACCCCATCATCTGTAATAAGAATACTTTCTGTGATCTCCATCCCCCAATCATCTTGCCAAATCCCTGGCATAAAATGAAAGGTCATTCCAGGTTCTAAGACAGTTAGGTCAGAGGCTCGTAAACTACAAGTTCGCTCCCCCCAATCAGGTGGATAGCTTACCCCTATAGGGTATCCACATCGAGCATCTTGTCTATCGATACCATATCTTGCCATCACTTTATCAACGGCATTGGCAATATCACAAGTTCTATTTCCTGGTTTGGCTTGTTCAAGCCCCGCTTCAATTGCTTCAAGTAAAGCTTTTTCAGCATCAAGAAATTTTTGTGGTGGATTTCCCATAAAAATAGTCCGTGCCATTGGGGCATGGTATCGTTTATAACACCCAGATATCTCAAAAAAAGTTGCCTCTTTTTTCTTAAAAGGTTTATCATCCCATGTGATATGGGAAGCTGAGGCATCTGGACCTGAGGGTAAAAGTGGGACAATAGAAGGATAATCCCCACCAAAACCATCAACTCCCTCAATGGCCGTTTCATAGATCTGTGAGACCACATGAGATTTTGGAATACCTGCACGGACAATATCCACTACTCTTTGATGGATTTTATCAGTGATTTTAGCTGCAATTCTCATATATTCTATCTCTTTAGCAGATTTTACTCCTCTTGCCCAGTTGACAAGATTGTTTGCATTGATAAAGTTCGCATTAGGCAATGAGCCAGTCAGTCTAAAGTGTGCTTCCGCTGAGTAGTAGTAGTTATCTCGCTCTGTTGCTATAATTGATTTGTTCCAACCATGTTTTTGAAAAATATTTTCCCCTATCCAAGTCATTGGGTGCTCATCAAGGTTTTGGACATACTTTTCAGGATATCCATACATATTCTCCTCTTTCATATAACACTTAATAAGTGCTGCATTTTTATCCATAAGCCTTCCAAACCAGATAGGTTCATCGTGGTCTAAAGAGACAATCACCCCTTGATGCACATAAAAAGACCACCCATCATAGCCTGTAAGCCAGTTCATATTTCCAGGATCGGTTGCTACAAGCACATCGATTCGTCTTTGTTGCATCATCGATTTCACTTTTCGCAATCTTTGGATATACTCTTTTTTTGTAAATGGCAGTTTTGCTTTCAATTTTTTCTCCTACACCCTAGTCAATTTTTGGGCCAACCCATACTTGTTGGGCATTGACAAACATTTTTATCCCATGTGGTCCTAGCTCTTTTCCTATTCCTGATTTTTTCGCCCCTCCACTTGGAAGCCTTGGGTCAGATTTGACAATACCATTTATTGCTACTTGTCCTGTTTCTATTTTAGCAGCCATTTTAAGAGCTTTATTTATATCTCCACTCCAAATAGATGCTCCTAGTCCATATTCTGTATCATTGGCTATTTTTAAAGCATGGTCGCTATCTTTTGCTTTGATAACCGCGGCTATTGGACCAAAAGTCTCTTGACAGCTTACTACCATCCCTGGCTCCACATCCGCTAAAAGTGTCACGGGGAAGAAAAATCCTTTTCCAGTGTGTCTTTGTCCCCCTAAGATGAGTCTTGCCCCCGCTTCTACTGATCTATTTACTTGGTCATGCATCTCTTCTACAAGCTCTTTTCTAGCTATTGGTCCTATGGTGGTTGATTCATCTTTTGGATCACCTAGCTTGAGTTTTTCAAACCGTACCTTTAAAAGCTCTATAAACTTCTCATAAATTGGCTCTTCAACTATAATCCTTTTTGCTGCAATACACGATTGACCCGCATTGATATATCGTGAAAGTGCAACAATATCTGCAGCAACTTCTAGATCTTTGGTATCACTTAAAACAATAGCTGGATCACTTCCACCTAGTTCTAGTACCATTGGCTTGATCTCACTTCCTGTAATTCCTCCAACTATTGTCCCAGCTCTTGAAGAACCTGTAAGTGATACCCCTTTTATGAGGGGATTTCGTATGAGTGATTCTATCACTTCGTGATTGATGGCAATTTGTTGTACCACCCCATTTGGAAAGCCAACTTTTTCAAAAGCTTCTACAATTCGTACAGCACATAGTGGAGTATGGGCATCGTGTTTCATTACACATGTGTTTCCAGACATCAATGCAGGGGCTAGATAACGAAATGCCAACCAAAAAGGAGCATTCCAAGGCAAAATACCAAGAGTTGCCCCTAGAGGTAAAAACTGTACAAAGCTACTTGTAGCATCAGATGGAAGATATTCAGTTTGTAGATACTCTTCACCATATTTTGCATAATGCTTTGCTGCCCATGCTGCTTTTTGCACCTCACCTCTTGCTTCATTGATAGGTTTTCCCATCTCTTCAGTCATAGGAAGTGCATAATAATCAAGATTGTCAGTCATCTCATCGGCTACGGCGTTGAGTAGTACGGCTCTTTGCTCAAAACTAGTCTCTTTCCAAATATTGGTATAGACCTCATGAGCTTTTTCTACTACCTCTCTAGCTTCGCTACTAGAGATCATAGGGGTTTCATAGACCACCTCTTGGGTATATGGATTGATCGATTTAAAATGTGTGTTGCTATATCCCATAGTTGATGCTCCTTCCTTTACCCTAAAACTTTTGCTACAGCATTAGCAAAGATATCAAGCCCTTTTTCAAGGTTTTGCTTTTCTATTGTAAGTGGTGGGATAAATTTTAAAATCTCCCCAGTACTACACGCTCCAATGATTAAGCCATTTTCAAAGCAAGTGCTAGCCACATCTTTAGCGATTTGAGCGGTTTTAAACTCAATCGCTAGCATGAGTCCTTTTTGTCTTACATCTACGATCTCATATTTTGCTTGAAGCTCATCAAGGGTAGCTCTTATAGTTTCCCCTTTTTGTTTTGCTTCGTTTACAAAGCTATCATCATTAAAATATTCAAGTCCCACTTTTCCAGCGACAAAAGAGATCCCTTGACCTCGAAAGGTTCCTGTATGTTGTCCAGGTCCCCACGCTTTATCGTACTCTGGCTTATTGACAAGCATCCCTATAGGGGTTCCAAATCCACCTAAACCTTTGGCTAAAATGATAATATCTGGATCTACACCCATATCATCAAAGCTAAAATAGCTTCCACATCGTCCACATCCAGCTTGGATATCATCAAGGATAAACAAAGCCCCTAGATCATTGGCAAGTTTTTGCACCCCTTGGAGCCACTCTTTACTTGCAACTCTTACACCCCCTTCAGCTTGAACAGGCTCTATTAAAAATGCAGCTGGGGGAGTGAGACCTGAACCTGCGTCTTTAAACTTTTGCTCCATAAGCTCTAATGCTCTCATATCATCAAATGTCCCTCGAATCACATGGGTAAGTGGCACCCCTGAACTACTTCTAAAAGCGTTGTTTGCTGTACAAGCCAACGCCCCAAGTGTCATTCCGTGAAACCCTCTATTGCAAGCGACCACTTCAGTACGCCCTGTCACTTTTCTCGCTAGCTTGAGTGCAGCTTCTACCGCATTGGTCCCAGTGGGACCCGTGAATTGTAACTTTCTATTTTTCATCCCCCTTGGCTCTAAAACTGTTTTGACAAAAGTGTTGATAAAGTCTCTTTTTACATCGGTAAACATATCTAGTGAGTGAACCACCCCATCTCTTTGGATAAAATCTATCACCGCTTCTTTCATCTTAGGGTTGTTGTGACCAAAGTTAAGTACTCCCGCTCCTGCAAAAAAGTCTATATACTCTTTATCGTTTTCATCAGTCATAATAGCATTGGAGGATTTTTTAAAAACAGTAGGCACTGCTCTACAGTACGCTCTTATCTCCGATTCGTGTTGTTCAAATGTTTCCATTTCGTTTATCATCTATAACTCCTTTAAATTTATTGTGTGTAGTTTTGTAACATTATATGAAAGACCCAGATTTAGTATATAAATCTTTCTACTTTTTACATATTATGTAATAAGTAGAAGGGTCTAAATGCGAGAGTTTATGAAGTTTTTATGTTGATTAAGAATATTGTCTATGGGCTTAACTATTGAATAGTTTAACAATGAAACATTTAGAAAATAAAATTTCATCTAACCCACCTTAAGACTTTAGAGTTCCCTCTAGTAGTTGGTATAATGGTACAAAATTTTTATATGTTTGTCAATAGTAAGAGCTGTATAAAAAATAATACTAAAAATCTGACCAATAGTTCTTGCTTATAATTTTCATTTTATAATCTTTAAGGTACAATCACAGAAATTTTATGACGAAAAGGAAAAAAATGTTATTAAAAGAGAAATATAGTCCGATGTATTTTCTTGCAGCTTTAGGCTCAGGGGGATTGTCAGTATCGTTTTTTATGTATTTGATGTTTTTGGTTCCACACCCAGATACACCAATGGCTACTTACAATGATGTGATGCCAGCACTTCTAAATGGGGATTGGCTTTCATTTGTCGTAGCATTTTCACTGGTTTTTATCATCGCTTTTGCCTATTTCCATTTTAAACTTTTATTTTGGAATATCAAACAGTATCAAGCATTTAAAAAAACAGATGCGTATACAGCATTGATGAACTCAAATGCAGAGGTAACACTTATGGCGATGCCTTTAACCTTTGCAATGACAATTAATGTATGTTTTGTTTTAGGAGCTGTTTTTGTACCAGGGCTTTGGAGTATTGTTGAGTTTTTATTCCCTGGAGCTTTGATAGGGTTTGCAGTGGCTGGATATTATGCTATCAAGATTTTTATGGATTATTTTAGTAGATTGATTATGACAGGTGATTTTGATTTTACAAAAAACAATAACCTTTCACAAATGGTATCGATCTTTGCTTTTTCTATGATAGCAGTTGGTTTTGCAGCACCAGGGGCTATGAGTAGCAATATTGCAATTAACGCTTTAGGGTTGTTTGCCGCAATATTTTTTGCAGCAATTTCATTGATGCTTGTAGCAATAAAGCTTATTTTAGGATTTAAAAATATGTTTGAGCATGGGATTGCAAGTGAGGCTAGTCCATCACTTTGGATCATGATCCCAATATTGACCCTTTTAGGGATCACTTTTGTACGAATAAGCTTTGGACTGGATCACCATTTTGAAGCACCACTTTCAAAAGCATCTCTTTTTACAATTACGAGTTTAGTATTGGCATTGCAATTGATTTTTGGTATGCTTGGATATTTTGTGATGAAAAAAATTGGATACTTTGATGAGTTTATCCATGGGGAGAAAAAATCACCTGTATCATTTGCTCTGATTTGTCCAGGGGTCGCTTTTATGGTATTTGGATTTTTCTTTGTAAATATGGGACTTACTTTAAACAATGTGATAGATAAATACTCACTTATATATTTCATACTTCTTCTTCCATTTATATTTGTGCAGTATAAAACTATTGTCTATTTCTTCAAATTGAAAAATAAATTTGCGTTATAAATAAATTTGTTATAAGTTGTGGTATAATCTTTGTATGAAAAAGATTATACTGCTCACTTTTCTTTTTTTCACACTTCTTTATGGAACAGATCCCATAAGGATAGTCTACAACACAGACACACCCCCTTTAAAATTTACCGATATAGAAAATAAGCCCAATGGGATGCTCATAGATATTTGGAAACTTTGGGCTTCGAAAAACAATTTAAGTATAGAGTTTATTGAAGCTTCATGGGATGAAAGTTTACAAATGATACAAGATGAAAGTGCAGATATTCATGCAGGATTGTATTATACAAAAGAGCGAGAAAAATTTTTAGACTATACAACAAAACCACTTTACAACAATAGAAACTACTTTTTTTATGATACCACTTTTTTAAATGTGGAAAAAATAGATGACCTAAAACCTTTTGTGGTAGGTATTAGCAATGGATACCCCAATGAGTTTATGGAAAAAAACTATCCAGATTTTAAAGTACAAACATATAAAAGCTCTGATGCAGCTAGTAAAGCTTTTTTAAAAGGGGAGGTAAAAGTGGTTTTATCTGCTATGCCAACCCTTTCATATTTCTTACAGCTCAATAAATTTAATATTGAAAACTACAAATATAATGATATCAGCTACGCTTTTACCAAACACTATTATGGAGCGGTAAAACAAGGCAATAAAAAGTTACTGAAGCGTATTGATGAAGGTTTTACAAAGCTTTCAGACCAAGAACTCAAACAGATTGAAAAAAAGTGGACCAGTGAGCTTTCAAACTATTATTTACAAAAAGAGTACGCCCAACCAATTTTAAATGAGAAGCAAAAAAAATATCTTCAAGAAAAAAAAGTG
>JAGYNS010000051.1 GCA_018399655.1 Campylobacterales bacterium | reverse complement strand
AAAATACCATAAGAGCTTTGGGCATCAGTGTTATAAACTTGCAAAATCTTATCAACGCCCCAAGTGATCTCTGAAGATATTGTCTCTTTGATAAACTTTTTTATAGAGTTTGCATTGTCATTTTTTGCCAAAGAAGCTCCAAATTGGGAGTAGGATATTTTTTTGATATCTTTTTCATAAATAACCCCTTGAAGTTGATTGAGATCATCAACAATAGGGACAAAAGTGTTTTCATTTTGTTCTTTGAAATATAAAAAAAGATCTTGCATGGAGCTATTGATATTCAAAGGCTCTATAAAGTTAATTTTACTTTTATCTACAAGATTGGAAGTATATTTTCTTTGATCACTTTTATATAAGTTATTTATCTGGGAGTATTTTTTAAGGATCTTATCGGTTTTCATTTGTGGCTTTTGTACTAAATACCCTTGAATAAAATCTACCCCTATATCTTTACATGTGAGATATTCATCTTTACTTTCAACCCCCATGGCGATCACTTTTACCCCCATAAGATGTGCCATATTGATAATATTGCTACAAAAAATTCTTTTTTTTGCATCTGTATGGATATCGTTGATAAAAAAACGGTCTATTTTGATAAAGTCTGCTTGAGCATTATACAATATTTGAAGTCCAGCAATTCCTGTTCCAAAATTATCAACGGCTACATCAATTCTCTCTTTTTTATAGTGATTGATGAGGTTTTGAACAGAACTAGAATCATGGATAGTGGATTTTTCACTAAGCTCCATACAAATAGAACTTTTTGGAATTTGAAGTTTTTCTAAAATTTCAGCGGTGTTGCCAGTAATAAAATCAGGCATATAAGTGATACGATTGTCAAGGTTATAAAAAAGCTTAATACTTTCCACATCAAGGGCAGAAAATTTTTCAAAAGCTTTTGTTCGAAGCTCCAAATCAAGCTGATATAATACCCCATCGTGAAAGGCTTCATCAAAAAGATTATAAATGGAGTGAAATCCACCTGCTTCTTGATAGTTCCGTAATAAAACTTCAACGGCAAATGTTTTCCCACTTTTGATATTTACAATTGGTTGCAACGCAAAATCAAGTGCTTTGATTGCATTGTTCCATTTTTTATCAACCATATCGGTATCCTGTAATTAGATTTTACAAGTACTATAATCTAAAAAAGTTGCAATTTGGTTACAAGTGGTTAATCTTTCTTTTTCTTTGAAAATCCAGCACCAACTTTTGTTTTTGCTGTGAGTTCCAGCTCATCTACTATGTGTCTATAATCTAATCCAGCTTTGTGCATGCTAGCGAAACATACAGCGATAACAGCAATGGCATTTGGGACATCACCCTTTTTTTTGTAAGCTTGAAGGTTTTTTTCACTCACTTTTATAAGCTTACTAAATTTTGGCAAAGAGATCTCCGCATCTAAAAGTTGTTTTTTAAATTCTATAAATGTCATTTTTTATCCAGTATTTTTTATTTTCATAGAAGTATACCATATTATATTACTATTTTATATATTTAAGCGTACTTTAAAGACAAAAATGTAACAATGGTAATAATTTATTACTATATGTAATAAAATTAAAACCAATACAAGAAAGGTCAGAAATGGCAAAAGAATTAAAGAAAAAAGAGTTAGTAAAAGTTGCTAAAAAAGCGGTAAACAAAGCAGATGTAAAAAAGAAAAAAGCGAAAAAAGTACTTGGAAAAGTAACAACTAAGCTAAAAAAAGCGGCACCAAAAAAAGTTAAAAAAGCTAAAACAATAGCAAAAAAAGCAGTAAAAAAAGCTGCATAGTTTTACTTTTGATTAAACAGAGTTTTTACTCTGTTTATGATTTATAGATCTCAAGATACTCTTTGGCAGATTTTTTCCAAGAGTGGTCTACTTTCATATTATGCTTTATGATTTTTTGGTATTTTTTATAGTTTCCATAAAGAGATAAAGCTTTTGCAATCGCGTGCATAAACCAAAATATATTATGCTCCTCATAAGTGATCCCAATCCCTGTATAATTTCTTAAATTTGAATAATCCACATCGGTAAAATCGGTCACACTATCTCGTAGTCCACCTGTTTTAGCAACAATTGGCATGCTTCCATATCTCATAGCGATCATTTGATTCAAACCACATGGTTCAAAAAGTGATGGCATCAATAAAAAGTCACTTGCAGCATAAAGCTTACGAGAAAATGTTTCATCATACCCCACTTTTATATATACATTTGGATAGCATACTGAGATATTATTAAAAATAGTGTTGTAGTTATCTTCACCACTACCTAGGACAATAAAATTTGCTTCAAAGTTTTTTACAAGGTTAAAACTCTCAATAAGCAAATCGATCCCTTTTTGGTGGGTGAATCTCCCTATAAAAACAAATAGAGGTTTTTCAGTTTCTACAAATCCAATCTCTTTGAGAAGTTTCTTTTTATTGATCTGTTTATCTTCTAAAGTTTTATAATCATAGTGCTTAAAAATCATTGGATCAGTTTGTGGATCAAAAACATCATAACTAATACCGTTTAATATCCCTTTGAGTTTATAGCTATTGTCTCTTAGAGTTGAATCAAGCGTTTTTCCAAATAGTGGGGTTTGAATCTCATGGGCATAAGTTGGACTCACTGTAGTAATAGTGTCACAGTAAAAAATCCCTGCTTTTAAAAAGTTGACTTTATCAAAATACTCTAAAGCTTCAGGTTTAAAGCACTGCTCCCAATCTAAACTTAATTGATCCACCACTGTTTTAGGAAAAATCCCTTGATACGCTAGGTTGTGAATCGTTAAAACAACTTTTTGACTTAAGTGATATTTTGTTTTGGCCAAAAGTGCTATAAGTGCCGTTTGCCAATCATTGATATGGATAGTCTCAATAGGAAGTTTCATATGAAAAATAAGCTCAATACAAGCGTAGCTAAACAATCCAAATCGCAAAGCATTGTCCCCAAAATCTCCAAACTGATCATGATATAATCCCTCTCTATCACATATAATAGGGTTGTAGATAAACAGCTCATATTTATTGTTTTTTGAAGTAAAGATATCAAATTGATGTTCCACTCCATCTAAAAAATAAAAAAATGTGGTACCAGTATATTCTATATGGTATTTTTCCCTATCAATTGTTTGGTACAAAGGAAGTACAGTATATACTTTTGCTTTTTTTCGTAAAGCTTCAGGGAGACTTTGGGCAACATCTCCTAGCCCACCACTTTTAGCGTATGGATAGATCTCACTACTACAAAATAAGATACTCATTTTTGATCCTTTTTATTTTTTAATATTTGTGCAACATCCTCAGGGGGAAAAGTATTGATAAAAATATCACTATCTATTTCAAAACCTGCTGTTTTAAACAGTCTAGGGAGAATCTGTAGGTGAAATCTATTTGGATTGTGTTTCTCTTGAATCGCACCATTTTTCAAAATCATATTAAAAGCAAAGTCTCCTAGTGAGTGGCTTAATTTTCCAAAAAGATAGTGTACTATTTCAGCTAAAGCATATAGATGATACTCCTCAAAAGTGATGATAGAGCTCAATGGATCTTTTGCTAAAACCATCACCTCAAAAGGGTGCTGCGAAGCATAAGGGCAAAAAGCAACGAAGTAGTTGTTCTCTTTTAAAATCCCATGTTCAAAAAGTTTTTCATCATACAAAAAATCATCAAAAAAATCTCTATTTGTTTCCTCCTTGTGTTGTTGAAAAAAATCCAAATCCTCTTGAATAGATTTTGGCAAAAATGGAGTTGCGATAATTTGGGAGTGGGCGTGCTCTTGTGAAGCTCCTGCATCGATTCCATAGTTTTTAAAAACACTAAAGTATTTTAATCTCGTATCTTTTTTCAAATCTTTCAGTCGTAATTGAATGGTATAAAAATACTCAAAAAGTTCATGGGTATTAAAGCTTGTCATTGTTTTATTATGTTCTGGGGTTTCTATGATAACTTCATGAGCTCCAAAACCACTTTTAAGCTCAAAGTTAAGAAACTTATAGGATCTATTTTCTTGCTCTATACACAAAGCATTATAAAGATTTGGTACAACTCGGCAGTTCCAGTTCTGCTTTTTGTGGGGAACTCGTAAAAGTTCATGGGGAGTGAGCGACTCATTGCCCTGGTCAAATGGACAAGGTTGATTTATTGATTGAGTTTGGTTGTAAGTGTTATTATGGGGTCTTCTTGCTCTATTTGGTGCAAAAAGTACCCACTGTCTCGTAAGTTTATTATATCGAAATTCAGACACGATATCTCCTATACATACCAATTGAAAAGTTCACACTCTTCAAGTGATATGGCAAATTTATTATAGATTGGAAAGTTTTGTACAAGATCCTCTTTATAGTAGAGTTTTAGTTCAAATTCCACAGTATTATTTTCTATTGTTAAAGAGTCTTTTGAGATCTCTAGTTCAAGCTCTTTTTGTTTGGGTTGGATGATGATCTCGCGGTCATTGCAATAAAGATGCAGGGTATGATTTTTTTGAAAGTTTGCTTCAAAGAAAAAATAGATTTTATCTTGATCATACCCATATAGTATTTTTTGAATCACATTTTTTGACCCATCCATTACGCTAAACTCTTTGGAAAGATCTATCACTCCTGAACCTAGCCACTCAAAATAGTTGCTTTTTTCTCCATCAATATAAGGAGTTATATAGTTACTAGGTTTTGTGTGAAAAGCATTGTTTTGGGTATTTTTTATAATAGGGGTGAGTACTCGTGCAGGTGTTTGTACATCCATATACTCAAAGATATTGATAAGGTGTTTTCGAAAGAGTTCATCAAACTCTTTTGCTTGGACAGTGAAGTGATCATCTCCATACCACCAAAACCAATCGCTTCCAAGGGCTATCATAAACTCTTTTTCTATCAAAGGGATAATGGAGCTATCAAGAGTCTGCTTACGGCTTAAATACTCCTCATAAGTGAGATCTAAAAGTTCCCATGCCTCATTTTTCTCTTCACTTCCTATCCAGATGTCAAAGTTACCATTGATCCAGCTTCCACTAGCAATACTTGATAAAGGAATAGTTGTAATTTGATCAATCTTTTCAATCTCATCCATAGTGACTGTTTGTATCCAAGAGCTGTTTTCCAAAAGCTCATACAGTGCATGGAAAAACTCTTGTGCATTGTTTGGGAAAAACTCCCACGCATTTTCCCCATCAAGGATCACATTAACCAAAGGGGAAAAATCACATGAGTTGTAGATGTTTTGAAGATGCTTCACAAACTCTGCAGCTGCAATATGTGGCTCTTTTTGACTATATTCAAAGCCGATTGCATCACTTAAGTAGTGGTCTCTAAATCGTGCCTGTATTGTTTTGCCCTCAACGGTGATACTATAGTTTTTGTAAATATTTTGCTTGTTTCTATCGTGGATTGTTTTAAATAAAATCTCCTCATCGGTGCAAAACCAGTTGATATTATGCTGGCAAAAAAGCTTGATAGTATCGATCCCTACACTTCCTTCAGCTGGCCAAAACCCAGTTGGTTTGGTATGAAAAATCTTCTCATGGTATTCAATAGCTTCTAGGACATTTTGTTGCCCTATAGTGTGAAAATTGTGATTAAGCTTTGGAAGTACTACATCTTCTCTTGCTTCTATCGCACTTTTTGTGTCAAGTAAAAGTGGCATAATAGGATGATAATAGGGCGTTGTAGATAAAGAGATTTTTTTGTTTTCTTGAAGATGCTTGTAGTACATCAATACCTGTGGTAAAAATGCAAGCAGCGTTTGGATAAGTGAAAGCTTGTCTTCATGGGAATAAAATCCTTGTTTCTCTAAAAGGTGCTTCACTATAGTGTTGTTTTGACGCAGATAGTTTCCACACCATGAAAGTAAAAACAGCACTTGAGCATCTAAAATCTCTTGAGTATCAAAATTCTCCACGCTGTTACTTACTTTATATTTTAAAAAAAGATCATGATACCTTGCAAGTGGATGGATCATATTTTTTTCATTGGATAAAAACAGATACCCTTGCATATGCTCAAAATGTTTTCGATCAAGATCTTCAACTTTGTATTGCAAAGCTTGTAAAAGTGTATCATTGGCACTTTTGTTGATATATGATTCTATTTGAGCAATAAGTGAAGGGACAAGATTATAAGTAGCCTTTATCTTTGGATAGTTTTCACTATACCAAGGGATATCATAATAATCTTTGATAGCGTGTAAAAACACCCATGGCATAAAAGTGCTCCCAGCCTTATCATCTTTGTAATAAGGTTGGTGCATATGCCATACAAATCCTAGGTAAAGTTTTTTATTATTCATTGATCCATTTTTCTATTTTATCTTGGTATTGCCAAAATATTTTATTGGCACTTTTTTCATCTTCTGCTTGAATATAGATATTTAGATAATCACTATGCTCATCTGGAACCATCAATATCCACTCCTCTTCACTGACCCAAATTTTTACCCCATCAATTGATGAGCTATCTTTATCTTTCCCCTCTTCAAGAAATTTTCTCATCATTTTCCCTTTGTACTGACTAGCACATGGGATATTTTCCCCTTTAAAGGTAAATTTAGGAAGTTTTTTTATCACTGAAGAGAGTTTTATCTTTGATTTTTTGATGAGCTCAAGGATCTTAAAACTTGCATAAATAGCATCGGAGTTTAACCCAAACTCACTAAATGCAAAATGCCCATCAGTTGAAGCGATAAGTGCATACTCTTTTAGATCAGCAGCTTTAAGACTACTAATTTTCCCTCGAGTGATATCAAGATTTTTAAATTTTATAAAATCAGGTCCCCATGCAGGTAAAAATATCTTTAATTTTTCAGTTGCTGTTTCATTGAGAAGATATAGAATCACTAATAAAGTGATATAATCATAGATTAGCTTCCCTTTGTCGTCTACTAGTTGTAACCTTTGCCCATTTGGATAGATCAAAATCCCACAATCTAGATCCATCGCTTTAACGATATTTTCCATATTGATTTGTGATTTTGTGATATTAGCATAAAGTTTTGAGAGTGATCTATCATCTTGATAAGCGTTAAGTGCAATGTTTTCAATCCCTAACTCATTCATTATTTTTGGATAGATCTCACTTGTAGAACCAAACATAATATCTGCAGCAATTTTAAGATCATCATCAAAACAGCTAGTATCAATTTTTTCTATAAGAGCTTTTTTATATCGCTCTTTGATATCTCTTTGTTCATCAATGTCCCCAATCTCATATTGATTGACTCGTCGAAAGTTTTCACGGAAAAATACTCGCTCAATCGATTTTGCAAATTTTGAATCAATCTCTAAACCTTCACTTGTAAAGAGTATGATCTCAGTATTTGCAGGGTCTAAAACACTTTGTCTAAAATGAACGCCAGCACTGATCTCATCATTGTTTGCAAGGCTATGACGCATCACATTTGATGGGGCATTAAAAATATCAACCACATCAACCCCAGTGGATAAAAGACCTGAGAGAAATGCTCTTTTAAGCATCCGTGAACTTTTATGGTAGTCTCGTGACATATACACTTTACTTCCCATAGGTAAAACTGAACCAAAAGACTCAGCAAGCTTTGTACTCATCTCAACGGAGAGCTCAATATTGCTTCTTCCTATCACTTTTCCATTTTCAAAAATAGATGACTTGTATTTTGTCCCCCAGATCACATTATTGCTAACTACTGAATTTGAATCAATAATTTTCTCAGGCCAGATGATAATATCTTTTTCAAAGGCTACTTTTTTCCCTATCTCACATTTTTCTGCCATAATCACCCCAAAGTTTGCTTTTAGCTCCTCTTTGATTGTGTTATGGTCACATATAACGCTATTGTGAAGTTTTGATTTTTGCCCTAGGGTTACATCATTCCATAAAATTGAGTTTACCACTTCTGAGTGTTTTTTGATTTTTGTATTTTCACCAATACAACAATTCTCTAAAGTTACCCCTTCAGCTATTTTCACATTTTTGTCTAACACTACTGTTCCATTGATACGGATTTTTTCAGGTAAGCTTACCCCTTTTTCAAGATAAACAACCCCTTTATCAATCTGCTTTTTCTCCCCTTTAATAGGAAGTTCGATCTCGCCATTGAAAATATCTTCATACACTTCACGATAACTAATAGGGTTTCCTACATCTCTCCAATACCCTTTGGCACTATATCCCCAAAGTGGGATATCATTTTCCATTAGTGTTGGGAAAAGGTCTTTGGCAAAATCGAAGTTTTCCCCATGAGGAATATGCTGTAAAATTTCAGGCTCTATCATATATATACCTGTGTTGATCGTATCACTAAATACTTCACCCCAACTTGGTTTTTCTAAAAACTTCTCGATTCTATCCTCTTCATTGGCAATAACAACCCCAAACTGTAACGGGTTTTCAACTGAAGTAAGTGTAATGGTTAGTTGTGATTTTTTCTTTTTATGAAAGCTTTGTATCTTTTTAAAATCAAAGTTTGTGACAAGATCTCCTGAGACTATGATAAATGTTTCGTCTAAAAACTCTCTAGCAAATGCAACTGCCCCAGCAGTTCCATAATCGTCATCAGGCTGTACATAAGTGATCTCTACCCCAAAATCTTTTCCATCTTTAAAATAGTCTTTAATAATTTCAGGTTTAAAGTAAAGTAGTACTGCCATTTGTTTAATTCCCAGCTCATCTCGAAGTTTGATGATAATATGCTCCATCATTGGTCGATTTAAAATTGGAAGCATTGGTTTTGGCAAAGAGTTTGTCAAAGGTTGGATCCGTGTCCCAAATCCACCAGCTAAAATGATTGCTTTCATAGTTTTTCCTTCATATAATACATTTAATTTGATTATAACAAAAAAAAGCAACAAATCAGTTACAATATTGTACTTTTATCAAAATAAATTTCTAAAAAATGAAAATCCAAAACTTATCTTACTTGTAGTTTGATCATAGTCAATTAAGCTTTCCCCATATCCATTGAAAGCTTTCATATACCAATAGGTGTTGTTTGAATTATAAATAGGAACAGACCAATCAAGCTCAACAGAGCCTTTATTTTCAGATCGTAAATTGTTTCTTAGTTTTAAGCCTAGTTGATGGTCTCCATAAAGATAACGAAGTTCCAACTCCCCATATCCTAAATATTTCTGGATATCTGGATTGTCATCACCCTTGTCGTTGATATTTGTTCCATTATAAAATGCTGAGCTTTTCTTTTTTTCAGGTATTCTATACCATGCCTCTGCTCTTAAAAAAAGATTATCCCATTGCCAAAAACTTGCTAAAAATAATCTATCCCAAGATCGTGATCTATAGCCATCTTGCCCATTTGATTGGTGTCTATATCCAAATCGTATCGCCTTTAGGTTACTTAAATGATCAAACTCATAAGAGGTTGGAACGGTGACAAAAATTTCAGGGGTGTAATTGGTCTCACGAAACGGTGCCGAATCGGTATAGAGTTGCCACCAAACATGTTGGGTATACCCTAAAGTGATATATTCATTGAAGCCAAAAAGGTTATAGCTTAGGTTTTTTTGAAGACTTAGTTGAAACTCACTTTCTGCACTACTATCATAAATCTCATTAGAGTTTTGAAGATTAGAGTATCTTTTTTGGTATTTTTTCGAGGAGTAGGAAAATGGCAAAATATAGTTTGCACGGTATGGCATAAGACCAAAGTCTTTGTTGACCAGTTTTGCAACTTCATCTTTTACATTCTGTGAGCTAAGATCTATTTTACTAAATAAAAACTGTAGCCCTTTTTGATTATTATCGCTATCATTTTGTGAGATTTTTACCTCTGTTTGCTCCTCTTGGCTCTTTTTTTTCATCTCAGTGATATAAGCATAAGATGAAGAGGATTGTTTATACCAATAAAGAGATTGTTCAATATCTTTTGTGGTTCCTAGCCCTTTTTCATATAAGCTTGCCAAAAGATACTGTGCCTCTTTATTCCCTTTTTGAGCCTCTTTTTGAATAATAACAAATGCTTTGTCATATTGTTTTTGAGTATAGTGCTGTAATCCTAATTGATAGTTTGTTATATCACTAGCGTATAATGATATAACAAAAAAGAAAAAAAATAGAAGAGTAAAGCGTTTTTTGATTGTTGGTTTTATTGTATCTCCCATGCTTTACAAATGCTTAAAAGCTGTCTATTTTTCGCAAAAAGTGTATGCATTTGTCGTAAAATATTTTTGAGTATTATAACAGTATCTGTCACATAAGGACCTTTATTGAGCATCACACAATCGGCTCTTTGTGCTGTTGCTGCATCGGTTACTTCAGCTCGGCTTGGAAGATTGTTTTTCATTTTCCCTTCTAAGATTTGAGTCGCATAGATAACAGGTACATGAGCTGCTTCACAAATACTAAGAATCTCCTCTTGGATATATGGAAGATTATCAAACCCAACCTCAATAGCCAAATCACCTCTTGCGATCATCAAAGCATAGTTTTCCCAAAGAAGAAGTTGGTGCAATATATCAGGAAGATTTCTTAACGCGGTTTTTGTTTCTATTTTTGGAGCTATGGCACACGCTTCCCCTGCCTGGCTCAGACTCGATCTCCACCTGACCCCGCAGCGAGTCGATGTTC
>JAGYNS010000050.1 GCA_018399655.1 Campylobacterales bacterium | reverse complement strand
CAGTTCCTCAAAATATCAAAGATGGATCTTTAGCTTTAGGGATGAACAAAGCTGAAACTATTAAGTTTGTTACTTTGCCAACGGCGATGCCAGGGATTATTGCAGCAGTTTTACTAGGTGTTTCAAGAGCTTTGGGGGAGACGATGATTGTGGTTATGGCAGCAAGTTTACGACCAAATCTTACATGGAACCCACTGGATGATATGACAACAGTAACGGTAAAAATTGTAGAGATGTTGGTTGGAGATCAAGAGTTTAATAGCTCTTTAACTTTAAGTGCTTTTGCACTGGGATTTGTTCTGTTTTTTGTTACTTTGATTATCAATATAATCTCTGTATACACAATCAGAAGATTTCAAAAAAAATATAAAATTTCAAATCTTTAGGAGAGACTGATGGAAAAACAAGAAGATTATTTTTATATCCCTCAGTTAGAAAAAAGAAATAAAAAAGCGAAAAGATTTAAGTGGATAACAATGTCTGCAGCATCATTTTCAATATTTTTTCTTATCTTTTTCCTTGCGGATATTATTAATAAAGGGGTCCCTTCATTTACACAAAGTTATGTAGAAGTGGAGATCACATTTGATGAGGATCTAGCTAGCAACCCTTATGCGGCATTTACTAGAGATGAGATGCGGATCATTAGTCGGGCTTGGATTAGAGATATTCCAAATCAGATGAGAGAAAATCCAGCAATAGTTGGAACCACTCAAAAGATCTGGGCAATTGCCGCAGCTGAAGTTGATCAATATGTTAAAGAGCATAAAAATAGACTCGAAGATAATATTAAAACGATCGTTGATGGTATGGTAGAAGAGGGGAAAATAGAAACACGATTTAGTTCAACATTTTTCACTACAGGGGATTCAAAGATCCCAGAAAATGCAGGATTCTTCTCAGCTATGGTAGGGACAGTGCTTACTATTTTAGTGACTATGGTCATTGCCGTACCAGTGGGGATTATGACCGCTATTTATCTAGAGGAGTTTGCTCCAGATAATAAATTTACCCAATTTATTGAGGTAAATATCAATAACCTTGCAGCGATCCCATCTATCCTTTTTGGTTTATTGGGACTTGCGATATTTATTAACTTTTTTGGAGCTCCACGAAGCTCTCCAATTGTTGGGGGGATGACCCTTGCATTGATGGCATTGCCTATTATCATTGTGAGTTCAAAAGCTGCTTTAAAATCAGTACCAGCGACTATTCGACAAGCAGGATTTGGTTTGGGGCTTACAAAATGGCAGATCACAAGAGACCATGTGCTTCCTTTAGCGTTGCCTGGGATGTTAACAGGTTCAATTATTGCCCTAGCACAAGCTATAGGGGAAACTGCTCCGTTGATTATCGTTGGGATGATAGCATTCGTTCCAGAACCAGCGACAAGTATCTTTGAAGCAGCAGCAGTAATGCCAGCTCAGATATATACATGGTCTGGGATGCCAGAGGGGATGTATATTGAAAAAACAGCTGGGGGTATTATAGTATTACTATCAATACTTTTAGCTTTAAATAGTATTGCAATATATTTTAGAAAAAAATATCAAAAGAAATGGTAGGAGAGAGTATGGAAGATAAAAAAATGAAAATGGATACTTCAAAAAGTCATGGTAAAAAAATGGGTAAAGATGACAAAATAAAAGTAGATGCAAAAAACCTTGAGCTTTGGTATGGAGACAATAAAGCTTTAAATGATATTAGTATGGATATTTTTGATAGAAAAATAACCGCTTTTATAGGACCATCTGGATGTGGAAAGTCAACATTTTTACGATGTATCAATAGAATGAACGACCTTATATCTGGTGTTACAATTAAAGGAAGAGTTGATATTGATGGACATGATATCTATGCTCCACATGTAGATGAAGTGGCAGTAAGAAAAAGAGTAGGAATGGTTTTTCAACAACCAAACCCATTCCCAAAAAGTATCTATGAAAATATCGCATACGCTCCTTTGATGCATGATGTGGTAAAAAAAGGTTCACAGTGTGATGAGCTAGTGGAACAATCACTTATTAGTGCTGGACTTTGGGATGAGGTAAAAGATAAACTCAAACAACCTGGTACGAGTTTAAGTGGTGGACAGCAGCAAAGATTGTGTATTGCACGAACTATTGCTGTAAAACCTGATATTATTTTGATGGATGAACCAACCTCTGCACTTGACCCTATTAGTACAGAAAAAATAGAGATGTTGATGTTAGAGCTTAAAAAAGATTACACGATCATCACTGTAACGCATAATATGCAACAAGCGGCGAGAATCGCTGATATGACAGCATTTTTCCATCTTGGAAATCTTATTGAGTATGATGAAACAGAAACAATATTTATCAACCCAAAAGAGAAAAAAACTGAAGACTATATCACAGGAAGATTTGGTTAATAAAAACTATGATACTATTATCCTCTAAAAATAGAGGATAAGGTATGAGAGTTATAGAGATATTTAAAGAGCTTACAAAAATTCCACGATGCAGTGGTACTTACGAACCATTTATCAATTTTATTCAAAACTTTGCACAGCAAAACAACTTTTCGTGCGAGATTGATCCTATGAACAATATTTTATGTTATAAACTAAATGGGAAAAGAGCAATATGCTTGCAGTCCCATTATGATATTGTCTGTTTGGAGGATGGAAAAGTCCCAGAACTTATCGAATCACAAGGGTATTTAGAAGCGAAAGACTCAACATTGGGTGCAGATAATGGTATAGGGTGTAGCTATATGTTAGCCCTTATGGAGCAAGGAATAGAGGCTGAGTATCTTTTTACGAGTGATGAGGAGATAGGGCTTATTGGAGCCAATAATATTCAACTTCAAATAGAAGCAAATAAGATGCTCAATCTTGATAGTGAGATGGAAGGGGAGATATGTATAGGGTGTGCAGGGGGTGTTGATATCTTTGCAATGACAGCTAAAGGGGAATATCTTAAAAATATCCAAAAAAAAGATCTTTATGAGATCTCAATAGAGAATCTTGATGGGGGACATAGTGGAGTAGATATAGATAAAAATATCCCAAATGCTATTAAACTTATCGCGAAAAGTATCAAGCAGTGTGATGGTGATCTTTTGGATCTACAAGGGGGTGAGAGGATCAACTCAATTCCAAAATCTGCTAAAGCTATCATAGTATCTAATAGTGCTCCAAAACAAACCCATCCAAATATGAAAATAGAAAAAAGCCAACAAAAAACCCTCCACTACAAAAAGCTTGATCCAAATATTATTGATTTTTTGTATATTTTTGCCAATGGTGTTCGAGGATATGATAAAGAAGTAGGGGTGGTTATAGATTCGATCAATTTAGCAACAATTAAAAATACTATCGATGGGGTCCAAATTGCTTTAAGTGCTAGAAGTATGCAAAGTGATCAGTTGCAAAGTTTAACTCAAGAAACAGTTATGCTTTTGAAAGTATTTGGTTTTGAAGTGAGTACTTCTGGAAAATATCCACCGTGGAAACCCCAAAAAAGTAGTTTTGTCAATGAGGTTTTTGAAATTTATAAAAAAGACAACCCAAAAGTGAGTGTCAATGCTATTCATGCAGGGTTGGAGTGTGCTATTTTAAAACAAAAGTATCCCCAAATTGAGGTGTGTTCAATTGGACCAAATATCTATTTTCCCCACTCCAATAAAGAAAGATGTGAAATAAGCTCTATAGGAAAAGTTTTTGAAGTGGTTCAAAAAATTGTTCAAAAACAAAATGAGACTTAATAGGTCTCGTTTCTATTAACATAGTCTAAGGTCAGTTGGATCCCATCAATAAACTTTTTTTGATCAAAAGGCTTTACTATCCAAGAGGTTGCACCTGCGATTCTCCCTTTCTCTTTCATCTCTTCACTTCGCTCAGTAGTAAGAACCATAATAGGTGTACTCATATAGTCAAACATATTTCTTAAATTTGTAATAAGCTCAAACCCATCCATTCGTGGCATATTGATATCTATGATAAAAAATTCATATTCCTCTTCACTTTGTTGAATCTTTTCAAGAGCATCAACTCCATCAATTGCAGTATCAAAATCAGTATATCCTGAAGCATTAAGTGTTTGAGATACAAGATCTCTCATAGTTTGTGAATCATCTACAGCTAGTATTTTCATAATATCCTCTCATATTTATATAGTTTTTTCTTTGTTGGCTTCTATCTCAACCTCTTCTAAAAATCTTTTTAGAAGTTTATCAGTAGATAGCTTATCAATCACTTCCCCTTTTTTTATAATAAGTCCACTCCCTTTTCCATACGCTATTGCCACATCAGCACTTTTAGCTTCTCCAATAGCATTGACAACGCATCCCATCACCGATACATTTAAAGGGGTCTTGATATGTTTGGTGGCATCTTCTACCTCTTTAACTGCACTGACCAAATCCGCTTCAATCCGTCCACAAGTTGGGCATGAGATGATATTAAGCCCCTCTTTTATGAGCCCTGCATCTTTTAAAATGGCTCGACCCACTTCGATCTCTTTTTCAAGCTCTCCTGTCATAGAGACCCGTAAAGTATCCCCAATCCCATCAAGAAGTAAAGCCCCCATTGCAATAGAGGATTTTATAGTAGAGTGAAACTGTGTTCCCGCTTCAGTGACCCCTAGGTGAAAAGGGTAATCATTAAGTGGTCGCAACATTCTATACGCTTCAACTGTTCGTTGCACATCACTCGCTTTAAGAGATATTTTGATTTGATCAAAATCTAAATCTTCAAGATATTTGATATTGTATAAAGCAGATTCTACCATCCCTTTTGAAGTTTGTCCATATTTGTCTTCAAATTGGGACTCTAAACTTCCACAGTTTACCCCAATACGAACAGGTAAGGATCGCTCTTTACACGCTTGAACAATCTGTTTTATTTTATTTTTATCACTTATATTTCCAGGGTTGAATCGGATACAATCGACCCACTTCGCAGCTTCTAAAGCAAGCTTATAGTGAAAGTGGATATCGGCTACTATTGGCAAAGAAGTTTGCTTTTTTATCTCTTGTAGAGCTATAGCATCCTCCATATTTGGAACAGCTACACGAACGATATCTGCTCCTGCAAAATGGAGTCTATTGATCTGCTCAACTGTTGCTTTAACATCGCAAGTATTGGTGTAGGTCATAGATTGTACCGAAATTGGAGCATCTCCTCCAACCGCTACATCCCCTACAAAGATTTGTTTTGTTTTATATCTTTTAATCATTAGTAAAATTGTACCAAAAAAATGGTTACATTTAGATACTCTTAGTGAATTTTAGATACAATTGCGAAAATTGTAGAAAAGAAAAGTATAGGAATTAGATTGGAAAACCTTGAAGTATTAGATATTATCGTAATAGCATTGATTGTAGTTTTAGGTCTTAAAGGACTTTTTCGGGGACTTATTAAAGAGCTTTTTGGATTAATAGGTATTATAGGTGGGGTATTCGTAGCCTCAAGACTTGCCAAAGATACTGGATATATGGTTGATGGTTTTATCCCCATGTCCAATGAAAATACTATTTTACTCGTAGGTTTTGTTGTCTCTTTAATTGTTTTTTGGATACTTGCCTATTTTTTAGGAATCATATTAGAAAAAATATTTAGTGCAAGTGGGTTAGGGATATTTGACAAAGTTTTTGGATTTGTTTTTGGAGCTGGAAAAATATTTTTACTTTTTTCAATCATCGCGTATGCGGTATCACAAGTAAAAGTGGTCAATGATGCATTGGCTCCAAAGATTCAAAAAAGTGTGATGTTCCCACTTCTTCAAGATACGGGTGGATATATTATTAAGCTTGATAAGACAAAGTTACAAAAAGATGTTACAAAACAATTTGATACTATGGTAGACTCAGCAAAACAAACTATTGAGGAGACAACAACCAAAGAGATGCAAAAGCAAGCTCAAGAGTTAGAAAAGCAACTGAAGGAAACTTCACAGCCCCAAGAGATGAATGATACAACAGAAACTAAAGAGTAAGGAAGAATATTGTTTGAAAATAAATATATACAACAACGAATAGCAAAAGCGGAACTTTTACGACAAAAAGATATCAACCCATATTGTAACCGATCAAGTAGAAATGCAACTATTGAAAAGTTTTTAAATGTCAATAGCGACCTTGAGAAAAAAGAGGAAAAAAGAGATGAAAAAAGGGTATACACAGTAGCGGGGCGTATTAAGTTTTTTAGACTTATGGGGAAAGCAAGCTTTATTAAAATAGAAGATGAAAGTGGTATCCTTCAAGTGTATGTTGCACGAGATAATTTAGAAGAGGGCTTTTACAACGAGGTGTTTAAAAAAACATTTGAAGTTGGAGATATAGTTGAAGTTGTAGGGTACCCTTTTATCACAGGCAAAGGGGAGCTTTCACTTCATGTCAATAGTATAAAGATGCTTACAAAAGCAATCTCTCCACTTCCAGAGAAATATCATGGAATACAAGATAAAGAGCTACGATATAGACAAAGATATCTTGACCTTATTATGAATAGTGAGGTTCGAAAAACTTTTCACATTAGATCAAAAGTGATATCTCTTACAAGAAGGTTTTTTGAAGATAAAGGATTTTTAGAGGTGGAAACCCCTATGATGCACCCCATCGCAGGGGGAGCCAATGCAAAACCATTTGTAACCCATCATAATGCTTTAGGGGTGGATAGATTTTTAAGAATTGCCCCTGAACTGTATCTCAAAAGACTTATTGTAGGGGGATTTGAAGCGGTATTTGAGATCAATAGAAACTTTAGAAATGAGGGGATGGATGCCACGCATAACCCAGAGTTTACATCTATTGAGTTTTATTGGGCATACAAATCGTACAAAGATCTTATAGAGATCACCAAAGAGTATTTTGAGTACCTTTTTGATCACTTAAATTTACCTACAATTTTACCTTACGGTGAGCTTGAGGTGGACTTTTCAAAATTTAGCGAGATACCACTTATTGAGTCTTTAACTACTATTGGTGGTGTTCCAGAAGATGTGGCAGTAGATAAAGAAAAAGCGATACAATATCTTCAAAAAGATGGAGTAGATGCAAATGGTAAAATGAGTCTAGGGCAACTTCAAGGGGAGATGTTTGACCAGTATGTAGAGGAGAAGCTTATCAACCCTACTTTTATTACCCAATATCCTGTAGAGATCTCACCCCTTGCAAGAAGAAGTGATGAAAAGTCACATCTTACAGATAGATTTGAGCTGTTTATAGCTGGTCGTGAGATCGCTAACGCTTTTAGTGAGTTAAATGATCCTATTGACCAATTAGATAGATTTGAAGGGCAGATGGATGCTAAGAATAGTGGAGATGATGAAGCTCATGAGATGGATGCAGATTTTGTCAATGCTTTATCATATGGGATGGCACCGTGTGCAGGACAAGGGATAGGGATAGATAGACTAGTGATGATGCTTACCAATCAACACAGTATCAGAGATGTACTTTTATTTCCAGCGATGAAACCTGTCAAGCAAGAGATAGATCTGCACGAAGATGAAGATTAAATAGGTTGCTAGCTGTATGTATATAGAGTGGATAAAAAACAAAGTAAATGAAGAAAAATACTTTTTATCAAAACATGCAGATATTGAAAGAATGAATGATAATTTAACAATTACAGAGATAGAGGAGTCTATAGTAAATGGCAAAATTTTAGAAAATTATCAGGATGATATAAGAGGTGAAAGTTGTTTGGTTGTTGGTTTTACCCATGATGGTAAACCAATTCATATTGTTTGTGGAAAAAATGATAATATCTTGGTTATAATAACTGTATATATTCCTACTCCGCCAAAATTTAAAAATCCATATCAAAGGAGCTAACATGGAACATTGCCATTTTTGTGGAAATAAAAATATTAAAGCAACATATACACAATATACTTATAAACATAATGGAAAGTTTCTCATAATAGAGAATGTTCCTTGTGATCAATGTGAATATTGTGGAGAGCAATACTTTAATGCGAAAGTTTTAAAACAGATCGAGAATGAGTTTATTGCTATAAATAGTGGTCAAAAGAAGACAGCAAAACAAATAATAGTACCAACAGAGAGTTTTGAAGATTTAGCTTCAGCATAAAATTTAAATATAAAAGGAAAAAAGATGAGTTTTATAAGTAACGCAAATTTAAAAGTAGCAGATGCAGAAGTTTTTGCAATGGTTGAGAATGAGTTAGAAAGACAAACGAACCACCTTGAGATGATAGCAAGTGAAAATTTTACATCTCCAGCAGTTATGGAAGCTATGGGGAGTGTTTTTACAAACAAATATGCTGAAGGGTATCCATACAAAAGATACTATGGGGGATGTGAGTTTGCAGACCAAGTAGAGCAACTGGCTATTGATAGAGCGTGTGAGATTTTTGGATCTAAATTTGCCAATGTACAACCACACTCAGGAAGTCAAGCAAATGGTGCTGTGTATGCAGCCCTTTTAAAAGCAGGTGATAAGATTCTAGGGATGGATCTCTCTCATGGGGGGCATTTGACTCATGGAAGTAAACCCTCTTTTTCAGGGAAAAACTACCAAGCATTTTATTATGGTGTTGAGATGGATGGACGGATTAATTATGATAGAGTGATGGATATCGCAAAAATCACTCAACCTAAAATCATCGTGTGTGGTGCAAGTGCTTATGCTAGAGAGATAGACTTTAAAAAATTTAAGCAGATAGCTGATGCAGTGGGAGCTATTTTATTTGCAGATATCGCACACATCGCTGGACTAGTTGCAGCTGGTGAACATATGAGTCCTTTCCCTTATGCAGATGTGGTTACTTCAACCACCCACAAAACCTTAAGAGGTCCTAGAGGTGGTATTATTTTAACAAATGATGAAGATATCGCCAAAAAAGTAAATAGTGCAATCTTCCCAGGTCTTCAAGGGGGACCATTAGTTCATGTGATCGCAGCAAAAGCAGTGGCATTTAAAGAGGTTTTAGATCCATCATGGAAAGAGTATGCAAAACAAGTCAAAGCAAATGCAAAAGTTTTAGGGGAAGTATTAGTAAAAAGAGGGTATGATTTAGTAAGTGATGGTACTGACAATCATCTTGTACTTGTAAGCTTTTTAAATAAAGATTTTTCTGGGAAAGATGCCGATGCGGCACTTGGAAATGCAGGGATTACAGTCAATAAAAACACAGTTCCAGGGGAGACAAGAAGTCCATTTGTAACCAGTGGAGTTCGAATTGGATCACCTGCTCTTACTAGTAGAGGGATGAAAGAGAAAGAGTTTGAGATAATAGCAAATAAAATCGCAGATGTACTTGATGATATTAATAATACACAACTTCAAGAGGAAGTAAAAAAAGAGCTGGAAGCTTTAGCAAAAGATTTTGTAGTTTATACACAAGCTACATATTAAAAGCCTATAAAAGGAGGGGACCATGGAAGTAGATGGAAAAGAGTTTTTACGCAATGTTGCACTAGAACAAGAGCAAGAGAGACTAAGAAAAGAGCAAGAGAAACTTCGTGCTTTAAAAAAAGAGTCTGTCTATAAGCAAGAGCAAGAAAGAGAAGCTGCAGCAAATGACTCTGCTTATTTAGATCTTTCACTTGGTGGTTCCCAAAATAGCTCAAAACAAAATCATACACCACACAATGAAACTATAGAGGATATTATGCTTGAACCAGAAGATCCAAATAAACAAAAAAAGAAATATATCCTTTTAGGATTGGCTTTAATTTTGGTATTTGTTATTACTATATTATTGATACGAGTTATCTCTAATGATGAGGTGGAACAAGGTGCTCAAAATGTTCAAAATGAAGATCAGCAAGAGCTTATGGCAGATAAGATTTTGAATAAAATAGACTCAAATGAAGAGTTTCAAAAAGCGAAAGAGAAAGAAGATACTAAAACTCAAATGGACCAACTTGAAGCACAGCAGCAACAAAGCTCACAGCTTGAAGTTCCAAAAGAGAGTATAAAGCAAACCACCCCTTTACTTATTGAAGAACCTGAAGTGGAAGAGCCTGTACGAGATCCATTGGGGCTAGACTCTACTCCAGAACCAAAGCAGGTGGTAAAACAGCAACCGCCAAAACCAGATGTAGCAACCAAACAAGAACAAGTGGTTACAGAAAACAAAGTATCACAGCAAAAAGTAGAGGCTACCAAAAAAGCACCCACCCCTACAACACAATCGACTGGAAAAGTGCAAGGGTTTTATGTGCAAGTGGGAGCATTTACAAAGCAACCAGCAAAATCTTTACTTGATCAAATCTCATCTCAAGGGTACAGTTATGCAATCCATCCAGTAGATGTAAAAGGGACCACTTACAATAAAGTGATCATAGGACCTTACCCAAATAGAGATACAGCAAGAAAAGATCTCCCTCTTATTAAGCAAAAGTTACAAAAGCCTGGTGCCTTTATACTAAGCTTTTAAAGGATATTGATGGAGTTTTTCACAAAGCAGATATTTTTGGATCAGTTTACCCCTGTATCTATTTATCAAAAAGCAAAAGAGATTTTTCCAAATGAGATCACTTTTTTATTTGAATCGGTAGTTAATAGTGATGATGGAAATTTTAGCTATATCATTATAGGGGATCGTGAAAGAGTTTGGCATAAAGATGAAAAAAGTTTTTATAAAAATGAGCTAGGAGATATTGAGCAGATCGATATAAACCCTTTTATTTTTTTAAAAAATTATTATAAACATATAGATCAAAACAGATATAAACAAAAAGGTCAAGAGCTAGGAATTG
>JAGYNS010000005.1 GCA_018399655.1 Campylobacterales bacterium | reverse complement strand
ATTTTTATTTTTTAGTTGATCCAAAATCATAGGAACTTTTTCAAAAGTGTTGCCCAAAAATGTGGTTGTATTTTGAGGATCTATTGACTTACTGTTTTGCTGTAAAACTTTGTAAGAGTTTTTATCTATCTCACAAAAATAGCTATGCTTTGCCCCACGGCTTATAGCTTCAAGTCCAATAGAGCCACTTCCACCAAAAGCTTCTATAAAAAGTGTATCAATAATATCATATTGCAAAACATTGAAAAAAGACTCTTTTAATCGTGATTTTGTACTTCTTGTAGTATCTAAAGGGGGAAGTTGTAGCGTTTTGTTTTTATACTTCCCTGCAATAATTTGTACAGTCGCTTTATTTTTCATACTCTACTACTTTGTTTTTACCACTATTTTTTGCTTTATACAGTGCTATATCTACCCCTTTTATAAAACTGTCATAATTGTCCTCATTGGCTACAAAACTATTGACTCCAAGGCTAATAGTCACCCTTTTATCAATCTGTTCATAATCCATTGATGCGACATTTTTTCTAATATCTTCAGCAATAGTAACCGCCTCATTGGCTGATGTTTCAGGTAAAAGTATCATAAACTCTTCCCCACCCCATCGTGCAACAATATCAGTCACTCGTGTAGACCTACTAATAACATTTGCAATGGAGATTAAGATAATATCTCCCACATCATGCCCAAAAGTATCATTTACCATTTTAAAGTCATCAATATCAAACATAATAATAGATAAGCTATGTTGATATCTATTTTCCCTTAAAATCTCTTTGTGAAGCTCATCATTAAACTTTTGGCGGTTATAAAGTTTTGTAAGGTTATCATGGGTTGCTTGGTATTGCAACTTATTGTTATACTCTTGCAACTCAGTAATATCAGTAAATGAGACCACATAGTGTTTTGTATGAAAAACAAAAGAGCGAACTTGCACTCGAAATACCCTCTCAGAGCCTTTAAAATTGACCATTTTTACAACTCTTTTTGTATCTTCAAGTTGTACTATTTGATCTATCCACTCTTTTGCTGTAGTTGAAAAGTACCCTTTTTCAACAATAAAACTTTCATAAATAGCTTTAGATTTTTTATACTTTTCAATACAATCTATACCAAAAAAATCTAAAAAAGTTTTATTGGCTGAAGAGATTTCACTGCCAGCAAAAACCAAGATCATATTATCTTGAGAATCCAAAATTGAACGAAGCTCTAAAGTTTTCTCCTCTATTTTTTCTTGTAACTCACTATTAAAATGTTCCAATTTTTCTTTAAGATACTTTGGTTCTGCCGCATGAGCAACGGTATCTATGAGATTGTTTATATTTAATGGCTTATTGACATATCCCCTTACCCTTAAGTTGATCGCTTTTTTTAAAAAGTCACTATCGGTATGAGCGGTGGTAATAATAGGTGGAATTGAGTGGTCAATTTGATGTATTTTTTCTATCATCTCCAATCCATTCATTTTGGGCATATTGATATCGGTGATCACTATATCTATCGTTTCTTGTTCACTTTTCTGCTCATTGTATTTTTTAAAAAACTCTAGCCCCTCCTCTCCATTGACTGCAGGGATCACTTTTTTAACAAACTTTTCTAAAATAGCAGAGGTAAGCTTGAGTACATCTTGCTCATCTTCTACATACAATACTACAATATCTTGTAAAAATCTTTTATCCATATATTTTATCCAAATACCTTCAGTGCATTTTCAAGGTCCTCTTTTGTATCAATCCCAAAGCTTTTTGATTGAACTTCTACCATTTTGATAGTTTTTCCACTTGATATTGCTCTTAGTTGTTCTAACTTTTCCACTTTTTCAAGCATAGAGGAAGAAAGTGTACAAAATTGATTTAAGCTTTGTTTTGTAAATCCATAAATACCCAAATGTCCTTTGTATGGCTCTTTGGTATAGTGATCTCTATGATACGGGATTTTCGCTCTTGAAAAATAGATCGCCTCATTATGTTCATTGCAAATCACTTTTACATGATTTGGATCATCTGCCAAATCTGAATCGATCAACTTATAACAACTCACCATCGTAAAAGGATCATTTTGATAGCTTTTTACTGTGTCTATAACTGCTTGAACCACTTGGGTTTCTATAAAAGGCTCATCTGCTTGAACATTGATAACCACCTCTTTTGGATCAAGATTTAAAATATTGGCAGCTTCATTGATCCTATCTGTTCCACTTCCATGATCTTTTGAGGTTATAATCGCTTCGATTCCATACTCTTTTGCAAGATCAACAACCTCTTGTGAGTCTGTAGCAATAACCACTTCATCCAACTCTGAGACCCTTTGGGCAGTTCTTATAACCATTGGGATACCTAAAATATCGACCAGTATCTTATTTTCAAAACGACTACTATTCATCCTAGCAGGTATTATTATCATTATTTGTATCCTTCTTACTATACAACTTCTCTATCGTTATTTTAGCTGATTTTATCTGATAATACAAACTGTAAAGGGATCAAGACACTTTGCCTATTTTTGTATTTTGGATGTGGTACTTGTAGGTTTTTTGTATCAATTTTTCTATTTTTAAAAAATATTATATCGATATCCAAAGTACGCGGAGCATCTTGAAAAGATCTTTTTCTTTTAAAACATTTTTCATAGTATAAAAAATAGTGCAGTGCCATAGAAGAGGAGAGTTCTGTTTGAAGCACGATTATTGCATTGTAAAAGTCATTTTGATTTAGGTATCCAAATGGGGGGTTTTGAAGGATGGGGGAGGTTTGGATAATTTTAAAATGGCTATTGTGTAAAAGTTTTAAAAAAAGTTTATCAAAAGTTCGTTTTGTATTGCCAATATTTCCACCTATACCAATAACTACATAGTTTTTTGAATCTACTTTTTTAAAAGTTTTCAGCGGATATCTTGTTCGAAAAAAAAGTGTAAGGCTAGATGATATTGTTTTTTTCATCCATTTTCATCCCACTATTGTTTGATATACCGTAAATAAAACTAAAAACTTCCGCCACTGCTTTATAAAGCTCTACAGGTATCTCTTGATTGAGCTCTATTTCACTTAACATATTGACTAGGTCTTCATCTTGTTTGATAGGAATACCATTTTGCTCAGCTATTTTAATGATCGTTTTAGCGGTTTCCCCTTTCCCTGAAGCGGTTAACTTAGGAGCTCCATCTTTTTCTTGATCATACTTTAAAGCGGCTGCTTTTTTTATATGGTTTTGTTCAATCATACTTTCAAATCCAATCCAAAACTCAAGTGCTCATCCCCTTGATAAGTGTGAACTTTTTTGTTTTGATCTTTTTGTTCATCGAGGTTAAATATATATAAATTTTGCAAAAGCAACCCCGCTTTATTTAAACCCAAACGCAAATTTTGTAAATTTTCTTGGATAAGTTGCTGAAACACTTGATCCTCAACTCCAATATTAACACTTAAATTGATCTCTTTATCAAGTAAAAGCAAGATTTTTACCTCCCCTTGCTCTTTTAGTGCAAGATTTATTTGGCAAGAAAAGGTATCATCTTTTGATTTGTGAAACTTAATATCTGCATCCTCTATCCCATCTTGTAAAAATGATAAATAGGTATGGGAGGAGTTTGAAGTATAGGATAAAAGCTGAAAATACTCAATTTGGGTACTTAGCCTATCTACTAAAGTTCGAAGCTCTTTAGAAACGGTATCATCACCCCCTTTGATTGCCTCTTGGATCTGTACAATGATCCCTTTAAGATCATTTGCCAAATCTTTTGGAACTATATTTTGCTGTTGTGTTTGGGTAACCATACTCTCAAGCTTCATATTCAAAGATTGTAAACTTTGCATCAAAGTATTAGCAACAGTGAGTTGTTCAGTAGTTGATTTTGCAAAAGGGAGTGATCTATTTTCTACAATAATATTTTGAATTTGCTCTTTAAGGGAAGTTTTTATGCTACTTGGTTCAAATGACTGTTCTACTGTGCTATAGAGTTTATTCAGTACTTGATTTAAATTTTGAAGTTGAGAACGAAATGTGATCTCAGCGGTGCTATTTTGCAAAGCCTCTTTAATAGTTGCTGTTGTATTGGTTGGCAACCCTTGATGTACCAACTGGCTTTCTAGTCTTGCTAAACTCAAATGGAGATTAGAAGAGAGTGTTTGTTGGGACTTTTTTTGTTCTGTTTTGATATTTTTTATATCCCCAATAGATTCTCAATACTATTTTTATCTCCTGTTTTAAATCGTTTGGGATATATTGGGATTGGAGCTTAGTTGTTGCAAACTATTTTGAACCTTATTTTATGTTTGAGTTGAGTTGCTGCAAACTACTTTGAACACTTTTGGGGTCTATTTGAGCCTCTTTGTTGTTTTGGTTCACGATGGTTTCTGTATAGCACTTTAATTTGAGTTGGAAGTAGCAGTTCTGTTTGGGATTTTATCAAAGTAAGGAGTTGGTCAATAATATTTTTCATCACGGGAATAGATTGTTTTGAAAGCTTTGATTCTAAAATACTCCACTATTTGACACACTTGTTTTTATAGCTTTTTCATCTAAGTTGTTGATATCTATTAATGAGGATTTTAAACTTGTCAGTTGTGTTTGGAGTTTTTGATTTGTTGGGTTGTCACTTTGTATCACTTTGATAAGTGTTTTAATATCTTCTGATAGGTTTTTGAAACTAAAATTTTGTTTGCTGTTTTGCAAAAGTGTTAAGTGATATCCTCTTTGGTTTGTTTCCTAGGCTTATATCTTTGAACAATCCTGAGAGAGTAAAGTTTTGTATCCTTTGTCTTGGCAAGGTAGATATCCACTTTTCCATCAAGATTCAACTATCAATTTTTTGTTTTGCAGTTTCGTTGAGTTTAGGAGACAGCATAGTTAATAGAGTAGGAAAAGTATTAATATTCAATATATCTCTCTTTATTATTATTTATTGGCTTATTGTATCTTTTGAATTTAAAACTTAATTTTGAATTGAAATGGGCTTAGAAAAAATAAGCGGTATCAGATACCGCTGATACAAACAGCAATAAGTTTATCAATCTTATGCTATAATCTAAAAATATATAAAACTACCAACAAAGGATTATGTCACTCAAAGAGCAACTAAAAAATAGATTTAAAAGAGGCGATGAGAGCAAAAGATATTTTGAAACGAGACACCATAAGAGCTATCAATACAATGATAAAGCAAATAGAGGTTGACCAAAGAGTTGAGCTAGATGATAATGAGGTGATTAAACTTATCCAAAAGGGGATCAAACAAAGAGAAGAAGCGATGACACAATTCAAAGAGGCTTCAAGAGATGATTTAGCAAAACAGAACAAGACCAAATAGATATTTTTACGCTTCACTTCCAAAACAACTCACCGATGATGAGTTAGAACAAATCATCAAAGAGATTGTACAAGAGGTTGGTGCTACCACTATGAAAGATATGGGGAAAATAATGAACCCAAAGAAAAAGAAAAAATAGGCGGTGGTGCCGATGGGAAACGGATCAACGAAATGGTAAAAAGATTTTAGATAAAAATGACACACAATTAATCTCCGAAGTTTCCAAAAGCCTTTCTTAATTTATCAAAAATATTTCACTATCACTCCCGCAATAATATTCTGCAAAGAGGGCACTGTAAGGTTGCCAAAGAGTCAAACCCTAACACAAGATGAATGTCTCTATTTCGAAGAGCTGGTGTCGGATTTCAAAAGATGAACTTATCCAAAGTGACAAAAAGAGATAGAGACTATTTATGATATATTGTGATACTTCTTTTGCGACTACCAAAAAGAAATATCACCAAGATGCCAACTTTTTCAAAGCTCATTACAACCATCTATCTCCCTTGACATCAATGATGAACCCAACTCTTTTTGTATCAAAATTGAGATAACCTCATTGATTTTTAAAGAGTCTGTGCAACAAGAGATTGAAAATTCAATGAAAGATTTGAAGTAGACAAGAAAGTATCAACAAAAACAGCTTATATTGGTGAGACTTATTAGTTTGATGAAAACAAATATCTTATGATGCTATATAGATAGTAGTAATGTTGGCTCATAGCGTTTCTGATATTGTGATGTGAACTTCAATCTATTAGTATCTCTGGTTCTACCAAAGAGGAACTCAACTCAGCTTCAAACAAAACTTGTCCAAGCTACATCACTATTGAAAATGAGATGAGTAGTGTGAGCAAAACCTACTTACTGGAAAATGAAGTTCTTATTTTAGAAAACAAAGTGAAAACTTCGAAAGGGAACTTGCTCAAACAAAACTTCAAAATACAAAAGGATTTTCTTACAGGCACTCTTAATCGAAAAAGTTATGATACCGGAACTAAAAACTTGAAATGAGTATGTAAGAAAAACAAAACTATGCCCTGATTTTTTGATATTGACCATTTTTAAAGCGGTCAATGATAATTATAGTCATGAGTGTGGAGATTATCCTTAAAACATTTGCCTCCCTTCTCCTCAAACTTACAAGAGATACAGATATAGTCGCACGATATGGTGGAGAGGAGTTTGTGGTAGCTCTTCATTATGATGATACAACTTGAGCTTGAAACTTATATCTCAAGGGATAAAAATGTTATCACAAAAACAAATTTATCTACAAAGATTTAAAACTCAAAATCACTTGTAGTGCTGTGGGTACAATACGCTCTCACAACACCCTGTCAATGAAACAGTCAACAATGCCAATAAACCTTTATCAAGCAAAAGAGATGAGAGATAAAGTGTAATTTTTGGGATGGAAGAGGAAGGGCGGATTACAACCTTATATCAAGACTTCTTTGCAAAAAAAGTGTTTGGATGAAAGCCAAAGAGCTCGCATCGAAACAAAAATTTAGGATTTTGTCTCTCAAGTTTCTCTATGCTTTTTAGTGTTTTCCTTGCATGGGGCATCTTGATATCCATTCGCATAGCGGGACACCCCTCATCCCCAATCACATCAACACAATTCTCTTGGGCAAATGCTCTTAGCTGCTTCTCGACACATTATAAGAGGTCGTATCACCATCAAACCATTTTGAGCTTTGTAAATAGGTGGCATACTCTCTGCATACTTCCATTATAAAAGAGTTCATAAAAATTTAATGTATCAAGATGACCCAAGAGCCACTTTATTAAATCATCTTCTAGTGTAGGTATAAAGATACCCTTCTCATACGGCTCACAAAAAGAACAAAAAGAGCTATTTTTTTCTTATCTTCCTTTTGAGATTTGGAAAATTTGTGTATCTATCTCATGATCTATCCTGTATATTTTTTAAGCAGTGGTCTGCCAAAAACTGCACCTGTTCCCCATCCCATAAGTGATAGTTACCGCTTTAAACTCAAATCTAAAAGGGGTTTTGCTTGCATCCGTTTTCAGCATGGATCAAAGAGAGTCTTTCTCCACTAAACCAACCAAAATTTTATCACTCCCTTGAATCAAACCATATTTTGCATTGGTTTGACCTGCAAGTTTTGAGATTTTCTTACTTACTCTTAACAACATTTACATTCCCTTTTATATTATCTTCTAAATTCTTCTTTACCCTCTATAGTTGAGATGGTCTCTGGTATCATTTTCATAAAAATGAGCAATACCACAGTTAAATTTTACAATAATTTTCGTATCTATTTTTTTTGCATGGAGAAGTCTATCAACCAAATCGGTAATATTCACATCGTTTGAGTTTGGCAAAATAAGATAAAACAACCCACTATTTTCATACATTAGATCACATCTGTTGTCCGTATCGTACTCAAAATAGTTTTTTAAATGCTCTTAAAATCAACTCTCTTTTTTTGCTTCACTATTTACTTGTTCTGTAAAGTTTTTATAATCATCTGCCATACAATAGCTACAGAAAATTTTCTCCGTATCTTTTCCCAAGGGCGATCTCTCTCTAAAAAACTTGCTCAAAACTAAACGAGCTTTTTGTATTTTTTCAGCTTGACCATTTAAGATATGGTTTTCTCTTCTTTCAAAAAGTGTTAGTTTTCTTTTCTAGTTTAAAAATTTCATGTTTTGCTTGGTCTAACTCCCTCTTGCAAAGCTATCATCTCTGTGGTGTTTTGCCCTTTGAGTTCATTTGCTTTTTTGTGCATGAGAGGTTGCTTGTGTGATAATATGGGATTTAAGTTTTTTAAATTTCTCTTCCTCTTTGTTTTTTAGCTCTGTTGCGTCCACAATAGTTAAAAATACTATATTTCCCATCTTTCAAAGGAAACTCTTGACCACTTACCATCGTCAGGAATAAACCACTATTGCTCTTTTTGAGAAAAAATATCATAATAACTATCATCTCGATTTGCCATAGTTTCAAATATATCTTTTGGTAATCAACAGGATAAATTCGGTTATCTTTTATAAAGTATATCCTCTTTGCGTTGTTTCAAACTTTTAATGCTATTTCATTGACCAAACAATATCATTGTTTTTGTCAACTACAACGATAGCTTCGTGTTGATATAATCATACAACCCTTTTAAATCCAATAGTTCTAAATTGATATTTTCCATCCTATGCTTTCCCTTTTGCACTTTGTATTTTATTGACATATTCGTAGTTTATTATAACTTTTTGCTCTTCTGGTAAAGAGTGTGAAAGTTGTCTTCAAGAAGTTGATTGAAATCATCAAAAAGATAATTAGACATACTTCCCGGGATTGGGTTTATCTCATTGAGATACACTTCATTATTAAGGACAAAAAAATCACACCGTATCAAAGCCCCTTTGAAAAAGAGTGTTGTAGATTTTTTGAAAATTTTCTTTTAATCTCTTCTATGTGTTCGTTTATCAAAAGCAGCTGGTTACACTTTGAGTTCGATTAAAATCTAAATATTTTTTTATCGAAATCTAAAACTTCTTCTTTTGAGGCTCTCTAATAATTGAAAATTCAAACCTATCTCCTATCTTTGCACCCGCTAGATTATACTTTTGATCCCCTCACAAAAAGGCTCTATAATAATCTCATTATCAAACTCAAAAGCGACATCTAAAGCATAAGAGCTCCTTCTTTTGAAGAGACTATCGAAACCCCAATACTGCTTCCCTAAACGAACAGGTTTCACTATCACTGGAAACTGCTCTATATTGATCAAATCATTTTTGTGAAAATATTGATAATTCATTGTTTTGACACCACAACTATCCGCATACGATTTAGTTAAATATTTGTTACAACTCACCACACTCGCTTCAATCCGCGGTCCTATAAAACTCAATACCATAAAATTTAAACAATCCAAAGAAGAACCCCATCCTCTCCATCTGCCCCATGGACAAGGTTTAAGAGGGTATCAAAAAGAGAGTCTCTTTAAATAACTTTTTGTAAACCCTTGAGAGGACAATCCTAGTTTATCAAACTTTTTATACTCTCCACTACTAAAAAGATTTGATTTAATTCTATCTGTAGGGATATGGTAAAATTCCCTATTTTTACTGGGAATAAAGATATAAAGAATCTCTGACTTGGAGTACTTTTTTCATGGTGATGGCACTGACAATATTTATCTCATGTCACAAAAACTTAAACTTCCAAACACTATAGCTATTTTTTAATATTATTCATCTTTATTATTTATCTTTGTAATTTTTTTAACGCTTCTTTTAACCAACTAAACAGTATCTGTAGAAACCGTATCACTTAAAGCTTTTGTTATTTGTTCCTTTAAACCCAAGTGACTCCAATGCCATAACAGCTTCAAAAGCACTTTGGTTAAGATTGTTATCAAGTGATGTTGAAGAGACAACAAAACCACTTAACTCTACTAATATTCGACTAGCCCCTTAGGACCAATCCCGTGAACTCTTTGAGCATACCCACATCATTTGTTTGTACTATTTGTGCAAACTCGCAGGGTAAAAGTACTACAAATTGCCATAGCGACTTTTGGTCCAACCCCGTTTATTTTATCACCGTATCAAACAACCGTTTCCTCATCAAGATCTAAAACCATAAAGGTTGTCGCTCTCGATTATCTGTGTGGTATAAAGTCACATCACTATTGATAATCGCTGCACTACAGTTAACAGAAACAAACACCGCAGTAAAGAGAATATAGTTTGGTACTAATACAAAGAAGTGATTTGAAGTTTTACTATTGTAAAACGAGAATCAATGATGCAGTAGTAGTGCTAAAATATAGTCTTATAAGCATCCTATTGCTTCATCGAAAGATTTTCATCGTATAGTGTATACGATTTTAATCTTTCTCTTTGCACTAGAATACTTCTAAAACTACTTTACAACTGTTTTATTTGTTGGTGGTACTTTAATATTATACCCTTTTTTAACTTTAAAATAAATCAATGAAACAAACTTTTAGAATCTTTATTGTAAAATAAAGATTCTAAAAGTTTGTATATGAAAAATGTAATGATAATTGATGACGAAATAGAGATAACAGATATTTTACAAAGATATCTTAATCGCTCAGGAAAGTTAGAAGTTGTTTCCTTTTCCAATCCAGACAGTGCTTTGGAGAATATGAAACGAAACCAATATGATCTTGTATTGTGTGATATTATGATGCCCACAACCGATGGATTTGATATACTTAAAGAGATAAAACAAAACTACCCATCCACAAAGGTGATCCTTATGACCGCTTACAATACATACAAAAAGCAAGAAAAAGCTCAAGAGCAACAAGTAGATGGCTATATCACAAAACCATTTCATAGTATGCAAGATGTACAAAACTCAATTTTTGAAAGCTTAAGAATATCATGAAGGATAAAAAATAATGTTTAATTTTATTAACCAAAAAATCAGTCGAAAAATCATTTTTTGGATGTTTGTTTTGATGACTTTAAGTAGTTTAGCAGTACTACTTTCAACCGTAACGAAAGTTCGTGATGACAATATATCCAAAACAAAAGAAAACTTAAGTATGCTTAACTCTGCTATTTTTCAAAGCCTTCGAAATGCTATGAACACAGGAGACCCTGTGCAGATACAAAAAGCTGAAGAGGAAGCGGCTGCAATAAAAGGTGTTGTCAATCTTACCATTGCAAAAAGTAAGCCCCTTATTGAGATGTACTCTCCAAATGAACCTTTTACACAAAATAAAGATATCCTAAAATCATTTGAAACAAAACAGGATCAAATCCTTGAAACTGATGATGAACAAGGACATAATATGCGGATGATTAAGCCCATGATTGCTACACAAGATTGTCTTATGTGTCATGCTAATCAAGCAGAAGGTGATATTATAGGGGTGATGGATCTTACTTTTTCTTTAAAAAGTGCCGATGAAAGTTTAAAAAGTATCATTATGAACATTATGATCACTTCTACACTTTTAGGGTGGCTTACTATTGGTATTATCTATTATGTGGTAAAAAAAGCAACTCAACCGATTGATGGATTAAAAGAGGGATTCAACAATCTTTTAGACTCAAGTAAACTTGAAGATGATTTTCACCTTGAGATAACAACAAAAGATGAGATAGGCGATGTGGCAAACCTCTTTAACCAATATATGAATAAAGTTCGCTCTGGGCTAAAACAAGATGAAAAAGTGATCAATGAGACAAATGATGTGTTACAAAAAACTGCCAACGGTTTTTTTGTCTATGAAGTAACTTCAACAGCTGCTAATCCACATGTAGAAGCGATGCGTCTCAATCTTAACTTTATGATAAAAAAAGTGAAAGATGCTTTGGACAAGATCAATCTTACATTGAGAAACTATTCACAATCTAAATATGATTATAAAATAGATGACAATGGATTGTATGGAGACCTAGGTGCTGTTACAGCAGGGATAAAACTAGTAGGTAATAACACCTCTGAGATCTTAGCAATGGTTATGAACACAGGAGAAGATCTTAACAATAGTACCCATACCCTTTCAAATGCAGCATCTGGACTTTCAACCTCTTCAAATACACAAGCTTCTTCATTGGAAGAAACCGCTGCAGCTCTTGAAGAGATAACTTCAAAGATAAAAGATAACACCCAAAATACACAAAAAATGTCTCATCTAGCACAAGATGTAACAAAATCAGCTTCACAAGGGGAGGAGCTCGCTCTTTCTACTACAAAAGCGATGGAAGATATTGCACAAAAAGTATCTTCTATCAATGAAGCGATAGAGGTTATTGATCAAATAGCTTTCCAAACAAACATACTTTCACTCAACGCAGCAGTTGAAGCAGCAACAGCTGGTGAAGCTGGAAAAGGGTTTGCCGTAGTCGCTCAAGAAGTAAGAAATCTTGCAAGTAGAAGTGCAGAGGCTGCCAATGAGATCAAAGCTCTTGTAGAAAATGCAACACTCAAAGCCAATGATGGAAAAAATGTAGCAACAAATATGATTCAAGGATATAAACACCTTAATGAAAATATTAACGATACTACAAAACTCATAAGCTTTGTAGCAACCTCTTCAGAGGAGCAACAAAATGCTATAATTCAGATCAATGATGCAATCAGCAATCTAGATCAAGCAACACAAAAGAACTCTTCTGTAGCCAATGATATCTCCTCATTGTCTAACAATATTGATAGTATGTCAAACAATCTAGTAAGTGCAGCAGCAAAAGCTAGCTTTCTACAAGAGACAAGAAAACAGGTATGTGATGTAGATCTTATTTACGATATTGCCCAACTAAAAGTAGACCTTTTCAATTATAAAGATGATGTCTATTCAAGATTGGCAAGCTATAACGACAACAAAGTAGTAAAATTTGAAAAACTTGATCAGTGGCTTGATAGATTTGCAACAAACTATCCAAATATCGATAAGGGTGTTGTTGAAGAACTCAAATCTATGAATAAGAACCTTTTTGAAAATCTCACTGAGCTTATGAAAGCAAGTACACAAAAAGAGTCAAATACCACCATCAATGAGTACGCCAAAAAAGTAGAGATTGAATCGATGAGAATATTTGGAACTTTAAATAAAATTAAAGAATTTAAATGTCTAAAAGGGAAGCAATAATGGAAAAACAACAAATCATAACTCAGCTGTGTGATATTATTGATGAGTCAGAAAAAATGACCAATGAAGTGATGGATCATCTTGATTTAGTTCTTGAGAAATTAGGAGAAATTGAGGAGAGTAAAAACCTTAGAAGTGATATAGACTCAATTCGAAACAATATTTTTATCACACTTGAGTCGATGCAAGCTCAAGATGCACATCGTCAAAAAATAGAGAGAGTTGTCAATAGTCTTGATCCAGAAAATGGAAAGTTTGCATCAAGTGCTAAGCATATTACAGGAGATGAAGCAGATGATGAGCTTGTATCTCCAGAAGAGCTTGAAGCCCTTATTGCTGCAGCAAATAACTAGTCAATAAGCTCTTTATTGAGTAGCTGAGATAAAAGCTCTGTAGCATAGCTTCCTTTTGGAAGTTCAAAATTCAACTCATACCAATTTTTCTCTTCATTATAATGACTGCTTATATTTTGTGGAAAAATCCATGCAAATCTTCTTGAACCTTGCTCTGTAATAGTTTGGATAAACTCTTTTTCAAATACCAATGCATCATCAAGGGCAGTTTTTACTTTTTTCCCTACAAGTAATCCTGTGGGAACTCTATCTTGAAGTACAAACTTCTCACTCTCCATTTTAATATCCTCACAATAAAAGATTCTCCCATAAGGATAGTGTGAGAAAATATCCCCTTGAAATATTTTAAATGGATGAGTTTGTTTTTGAACATCTTGAAGTGTCTGTACAGGAAGTGCGATTTTCTCTTGAAGCTCTTTTGCTTCAAAATTTTCCAACAATTTACTGATCTCTATTCTTTTTGAAAGCCAACTATTAAAAATATGTGATTGGTACGCATTGAGATACATCTGTTTGAGTTTTCTATTTTTTGTTTTTAGTTTTCCTTGAAGAAGTTGCTCCCCTTTGATATGATTATCTTTATCTAGTCCAAATCTTTGAAAGCCAAAATAGTTTGCCATCCCATATTTTTTAATTGAATCTAGTGCAAAATCAAGCTTTTTTCTATCCACTTTTTCCACTCTTTTAAGACGAATAAAAAAGTGATTTCCTTTAAGGTGTCCTATTCTTATTTTATTGTTATGATAGGTTGTTTCTAAAATCTTTATTTGTGGATGTTCAAATTTTTGCAAACTCTCTTCATACTTTTTCTCCATTGAGATATATTGAATTGTCATGGCATTTTTATCTTTTAATCCTCCATACCCTATATCTCTTGATTTGCATCCAATATGGTCCGATAAAATATTGACCATATCCCAAGTGGAGAGATCTTTTTTCCGTATTTTTATAATTAAGTGTTCCCCCTCTCCACTAAACTCATACAGTGGGATTTCCGTTACTACAAAGTCTTCTTTGCTTTGTTTAAAATATACATCAATAGGACTGTGACTTAAATAGTTTTGTTTGTTCAATATTGTTCCTTCTTTTTTAAAAATGGTGGGCTTTACAAGGTGATTGAAATGAGCCTTTTATCGCTTGTGCAAAAAATGACACTTCAATATTTTGTTCTTTTGCTATGCTTTCAACTTTTGCTTGATCTTTTTTATCGATTGAGAAGAGCAATTCATACTCCTCCCCACTACACCCAACCTCTTTTGGAATATCTTTTAAAAAATCAAACCCTACCCCATTGGCTTTACTGAGTCTTTCACATTCAAAAAACAACCCATCTGAGATATCCATAGCACTGGTTACAAATGGGAAGATTTCATAAAAAAACTTTCCCTTGAGTTGTGGTCGTATAAACTTTGAATCTGGAGAGATTTTTTTCCCATCCAATAAAAGATCAAGATCTTTTTTCACACTCCCTAAACTCCCTGTATAACAAAGCAGATCACCTTGGTTTAAACCTGTGCGATAGATAGGATTTGTGGTGTATGAGACGATGGTCACAGAGATATCAAGCTTAATGTTTGAGATAGTATCTCCCCCAATAATCTCTAAATCATACTCTTTTGCTATATCATTAAACCCTTTGCCTAACTCAATAAGTTGCTCTTTGGTAAACTCTTTAGGAATGGCAACACTGAGCAAAGCATATTTAGGAACAGCATTCATAGCAATAGCATCACTAATATTGACAAGCATCGCTTTATGGGCAATTTGTCGTATACTCATCCATTCTTTTTTAAAATGGACATTTTCAAAAAATGCATCCATACTATAGACATATTTTCCTACAACTGCCCCATCATCTCCAATGTACTTTGAGTCAATAAACTGATCTATAAAAAAGCTCTCTTTATCTAATTTTTCTTCCATAAAGAAGATTATAGCAAATTATAGATATAATATTGACTATTTTTTCAAAAAGGGATACGAATTGGACTACTTAAAAGTAATTGGTCAAAAAAAACTTCAAGGAAGTGTTACGATTAGTGGAGCAAAAAATGCAGCTTTGCCACTTTTAGCCGCTACCATACTTTCAAAAAATAAAATCACTATAGACAATTTACCAATTGTAGCTGATATCAAAACTCTTTTAAAGCTTTTGGAGATGCTAGGATCAAGTTATTCACTTGACAAATCTATGTTACAAATAGATTCTACTTCTATTTCAAAAACAAAAGCTACTTATGATATAGTCAAAACTATGCGAGCTTCCATTTTGGTACTAGGTCCCCTTTTAGCTCGTTTTGGACATTGTGAAGTATCACTCCCTGGAGGGTGTGCTATAGGTCAAAGACCTGTAGATCTTCATCTAAAAGCACTTGAACAAATGGGAGCAAAGATTGAGATAAAAAATGGATATATTCAAGCTACCACAGATGGTCCACTTCAAGGTGCAAAAATAATCTTTGATAAGATCACTGTTACTGGAACAGAAAATATTGTGATGGCAGCTGCTTTAGCAAAAGGGACTACTACTATTATCAATGCTGCAAAAGAGCCTGAAGTGGTCCAACTATGTGAAGTATTAAAAGATGCTGGGGTGGATATTCAAGGGATAGGAACCAATGAGATCACTATCCAAGGGAAAAATCAAGAGCTTTTAAATATGAAAGATTTTACGATTATCCCTGATAGAATTGAAGCGGGAACCTATCTTTGTGCAGGAGCTATTACCAATTCAATTTTAACGATACAAAATGCAAGAGCTGATCATCTTGATGCAGTTTTATCTAAACTTGAACAGATGGGATTTATGATAATAAAAGAAAATAGTAGTATCACAATTTTACCTGCAAATAGAATCAAACCTGTGAATATAACTACTACAGAATACCCAGGGTTTCCTACAGATATGCAAGCCCAGTTTATGGCACTAGCAACTATGGCTGATGGGGTAAGCATCATTGATGAAACACTTTTTGAAAACCGTTTTATGCATGTGGGAGAACTTGTACGAATGGGGGCAGATATCACTTTAAATGGAACAGTTGCAACCATCAAAGGAACTCCAAGAATGCTTTATGGTGCAGATGTGATGGCAACAGATCTGCGAGCTAGTAGTGCACTTGTACTTGCAGCACTAGTAGCAAAAGGGGAAACTAATATTCACCGAATATATCACCTTGATCGTGGTTACAACAAACTAGAGGAAAAACTTACAAACCTTGGAGCATCTATTCTTAGAGGGAAGGAAAAACTATGAAACATTTTTTAACACTAAAAGATTTTACAAAAGAGCAACTTGAAGAGATCTTACATCTTGCTATTCAAATCAAAAAAGAGACAAAAGAGAAGATTTATAAACCATACCTTCCAATGCAAACCTTGGGAATGATCTTTGAGAAAAGCTCAACAAGAACCCGTGTGAGTTTTGAAACAGGTATTTATCAACTAGGTGGAGTTGGACTATTTTTAAGTGCCAATGATATCCAACTAGGTCGAGGCGAGCCTATTAAAGATACGGCACGAGTTATTAGTCGTATGGTAGATATGGTGATGATACGAAACAACTCTCAAAAAGAGCTTGAGGAGTTTGCAAGCCACTCAAAAGTTCCTGTGATCAATGGTTTAACTGATCTATTTCATCCTGTACAGCTTATGGCTGATTATATGACTATTATGGAGTATGGACTTGATAAAAACCTCAAAGTAGCCTATATAGGGGATGGGAACAATATAACCCACTCTTGGCTTATGTTGGCTTCTATTATGGGATTTGATCTAAGTGTGGCAACCCCTAAAGGGTATGAGGTAGATTCTAAAATTTTAGCTGATGCACTCAATATGGCAAAAAAAAGTGGTGCTACAATCATCACAACAAATGACCCAAAAACTGCAGCTAAAGATGCTACTATTGTAACAAGTGATACATGGGTATCTATGGGGCAAGAGGAGGAGAAAAGCAAAAGGATCAAAGAGTTTGAAGGGTTTATAGTAGATGCCAAACTTATGAAACTAGCCTCTTCTAAAGCCAAATATCTCCACTGCCTCCCTGCGTATAGAGGATACGAAGTGAGTGAAGAGATTTTTGAAAAGCATAGTGATATTATATTTGATGAGGCAGAAAATCGTCTCCATGCCCAAAAAGCAATCATGGTATGGCTAGATCAACAACGTTGATCAATGAACAGAGAATAGTGAACAATGAACAATGTTTTAGAAACAAAAAGTTATGATTTTGCATTGAGAATTGTTAAACTACAAAAATATTTAGCAAAAGAGAAACAAGAGTTTGTTTTAAGCAAACAGATTTTAAGAAGTGGTACTTCTGTAGGTGCCTTAATTAAAGAAGCTCAATATGCTCAATCAAAAGCAGACTTTATAAATAAATTAAGTATTGCATTAAAAGAAGCAAATGAGACCGAATACTGGCTGTCACTATTAAAAGATAGTGATTATATAAATACAAATGAATTTGATAGTATAAGTCCTCAAATAAAAGAGTTACTTAAACTATTAATTTCAAGTATTAACACATCAAAAAAAAGTTTAAATGATTAGTTTCAATTTGAATAAGTATTGTTCATTGTTCACTATTCATTATTCACTTTTAAAACGGAGTTTTAAATGATCGATTTTTCAAAATTTACAAAATATTCAAAACCAGGTCCTAGATATACAAGCTACCCTACAGCCCCAGAGTTTCATGAAAACTTCACAGAAAATGACCTTGTAGAGTTTTATAAAAACCAAGCAGATGATCGACCACTTTCACTGTATATCCATCTTCCATTTTGTAGAAGTGCTTGTTATTTTTGTGGATGTAATGTGATTTTTACCTCAAAAGAGGATAAAAAAGTACGATATATAGAGTATCTCAAAAAAGAGCTAGCTATTTTGAAACAGCATCTCAATACCAATAGAGTAGTATCTCAAATGCACTTTGGTGGAGGTACTCCTACTTTTTTTTCTCCAGAACAACTAAATGAAGTAATTCTTGAGATAAAAAAAGTATTTCCAAACTTTGAGCCTGATGCTGAAATTTCATGTGAGGTTGATCCACGATTTTTTACACAAGAACATATGGATGTACTCAAAAATGGTGGATGCAATCGTCTAAGCTTTGGGGTACAAGATCTTGATGAAAAAGTGCAAGAAACAATACACAGAGTTCAACCTTTTGAAACAACTCAAAGTGTAGTAAAAATAGCAAGAGATGCAGGGATTGATTCGATCAATATAGACCTAATCTATGGTCTACCATACCAAACAAAGCAAAGCTTTACAAAAACAATAGAAAAGATAATAACTCTTGATCCTGATAGATTAGCCGTATTTAACTATGCTCATGTCCCATGGATGATGAAAACTCAAAGAAAGTTTGATGAAACAACATTTGCACCCCCTAGTACGAAGCTAGAGATTCTACAAGACACTATTAAATTCTTTACAGACAATAGCTACAAAATGGTGGGGATGGACCACTTTGCAAAACCAACCGATGAACTTTTTCAAGCGATAGAAAAAGGGGAGCTTCATAGAAACTTTCAAGGATATACCACAAAAGGGGGAGCTGATCTTATAGGGATTGGAGTTACCTCTATTGGAAATGGTGTTGATTATTATGTGCAAAATCTGAAAGATTTAAACTCTTATGAAAAAGCTATTGATAGTGGTCATCTTCCTGTATTTAAAGGGTATAGCTTAAGTGATGATGATATTTTACGACAGTATGTGATTATGGAGCTTATGTCAAACTTTTCACTTGATATCAAAAGAGTTGAAGAAAAATTCAATATCAACTTTAAAGAGTATTTTGATGATGCACTAAAAGCTCTCAAAGAATTTGAAGATGCGGAAGTATTAACCATAGAAGAGAGTAAAATACAAGCCAATGAAACAGGAGCGATGCTTATACGAAATATCGCTATGCCATTTGACGCATATCTAAATAATATCCCAGAGGATAAAAGAAGGTTTAGTAAAACCATTTAGGTTTTAACTATTTTTTGGATATAATCCACAAATTTTATAACTATAATATTGAGATAAAGGAATATTTTGAGAACACATTATTGTACAGATGTAACAGAAAAAAATATAGATGAAGTAGTAACCGTAGCAGGTTGGGTAAACAGTAGAAGAGATCATGGTGGACTTATTTTTATAGACTTAAGAGATAAAGGTGGAGTAGTACAACTTGTATGTGACCCAGAAGATGATAAAGAAGCTTGGTCAGTTGCAGAAAAAGTAAGAGATGAGTTTGTCTTAATAGCAACAGGAAAAGTACGAGCAAGAGGGGAAGGACTTGAAAACCCAAATCTTACTACTGGAAAAATTGAGATAGTAGTGAGTAATTTAGTGATCGAAAACAGATCAAAGCCTATGCCATTTGATCTCAATGATGAAAAAGTAAATGAAGAGATCAAACTACGAAACAGATTTTTAGAACTACGAAGTAGACACTCTTATGAGATATTTCAACTAAGAAGCAAAGCTAATATTGCTGCAAGAAAATCACTTGATGAGATGGGATTTTTAGATGTTGAAACACCAATTTTGACCAAATCTACCCCTGAAGGTGCTAGAGATTATCTAGTACCAAGTCGTGTTCATCCAGGGGAGTTTTACGCTCTTCCTCAATCTCCACAGCTTTTTAAACAACTTTTGATGGTATCTGGATTTGACAAATATTTCCAAATTGCAAAATGTTTTCGAGATGAAGACTTACGAGCAGATAGACAACCTGAATTTACTCAAATAGATGTGGAGATGTCATTTTGTGACCAAGAAGATGTGATCAAAGTGGGTGAAAAACTGATCCACGATATCTTTACAGCGTGTGGTAAAGAGATCCCAAGTTCATTTCCAAGAATGAAATATTTTGATGCGATGGAAAAATATGGATCAGACAAGCCTGATACAAGATTTGGTATGGAGATGGTAGATGTTATTAATATCTTTGCCAATAGTACCAATGAGATCTTTGCAGATATTGCAAAAGATACAAAAAACAACCGAATCAAAGCATTAAGATGTCCAAATGGGGATAACATCTTCTCAAAGCGACAGATGAAAGGGTTTGAGGACTATGTACGAAAATTTGGAGCAAAAGGTCTAGGATACTTCCAGATGAAAGAGGATGGGCTAAAAGGTCCACTTACTAAGTTTTTTAGTGAAGATGATCTTGAGCAGATTGTCAAAACAACAGAACTTGAAATAGGAGATGTGGTATTCTTTGGAGCTGGTCCTAAAAAAACTGTATGGGATTATATGGGAAGATTTAGACTCTTTTTAGCAGAGCAAATGGATATCATCCCTAAAGATTCGTATGAGTTTTTATGGGTAGTAGATTTTCCAATGTTTGAGATTGAAGAGGGGAAGATGAAAGCACTACACCATCCTTTTACTATGCCCAAGTCTTTAGATGACACAAGTGACCTTGAAGTAATAGAATCAATAGCATACGATCTAGTTCTAAATGGTACTGAGCTTGGTGGAGGATCGATCAGAATCCACAAAGAGGAGATCCAATCAAAAGTATTTGAACTGATGAATATAAGCAAAGAGGAGCAAAGAGAAAAATTTGGATTCCTTTTAGATGCTCTTCAATTTGGTGCACCTCCACATGGTGGATTTGCTATGGGATTTGATAGAATGATCATGCTTCTAGCAGGAACTGATTCTATTAGAGATGTGATAGCCTTCCCTAAAACTCAAAGAGCACAATGCCTTCTTACGCAAGCTCCTAGTAGCGTAGACAATGAGCAACTCAAAGAGTTAAGTTTACGAATACGACAACAAGTAGACGCGTAAACACTATAAAAATAAAAACGGCAAAATTGTCGTTTTTATATATCTCTTACATCCACAAAACTTCCACTTTCAAACCCTTCACTCTTTTGTATAAAATTATCCATTCTCAAAGCGGCTTGATCTGGAGTCATAATCTTACCAGCTTTGAGTCTTTTGGCACTTGGAAATTCATTGTCATCTATTTTGAATCGTATCACATCTGTCATTGGGGTTTCAATCACTCCAGGAGCTACTGCTAAAAGCTTTGTTTGTGTCATCTCTTTTGCATATAGATTAAAAAGCATATTAAGCCCCGCTTTTGAAAGTGAGTATGCAGCCCAACCCTTTGAGCCATTTTTGGCAGCCCCTGAAGAGATACCAACGATAGTTTTTACTTTAATTGTGGCTAATGTATCTAAAAGCTCCTTATTGGCATACACATTAAGATTGTACACCTCATGTAGTTCATTTGTATTTATCTCAAAACTTGACTTTATCACGCCAAGCATTCCAGCATTAAGATATACTAGATCAAGTTCTTTGATATCTTTTATAAACTCCCCTACTTCATCTTTAATATTTGCAACAACGCTTAAATCACAGCTTTTAAAAATAAAATTTTCATCTTCTATCTTAGGAACACTCCGACTTATACCAAAAACTTTATACCCTTTTTGTAAATACAGTTTTGTAAGAGCTAACCCCAACCCTGAACTACACCCAGTAATTAAAATATTTTTTTTCATTTTTACTCCAAAGCTTAAATAATCATACTTTAACACCTTACCAAATTTATTCTTAGCCAAAAATAGATATAATAGAACTGTAAAATAAAAAAAGGAGTATCTATGCAAGATTTACTACATAGAATTACTATAGACTCTGAAATGTGCCATGGTAAACCATCTATTCGAGGAATGAGATACCCTGTAGAGATGATACTACAACTTTTAAGTAGTGGTATGACATTTGACGAAATATTAGAAGACTATGAAGATTTACAAAGAGATGATATTCTTGCTGCATTAACATACGCTTCCAAACTTGCAGAAGTAAAATCTGTCTATAAAATTGCTTCGGTTTCTTAATGAAGTTCATTGTTGATGCTCACTTGCCAAAAAAATTATCTGACTTCCTCACTTGGAAAGGATATGATTCGATTCATACTCTTAACCTACCAAATGGTAATAAGAGTAAAGATAGTGAAATAAACACTCTTTCATTAAATGAAAAAAGAGTTCTGATTTCAAAAGATTTAGACTTTGTAGAATCATTAATTATTTCAAAAAAACCTTACAAACTGATCACTATATCTGCTGGGAATATTTCAAATAAACAATTAATTGAAATTTTCAAGCAAAATATAGATTATATTGTATTGGCTTTGAAAGAAACAAGATTCATAGAGATAACAAATCAAAAAATTATCATAAAATAATATGTTTATCCCAACTACTAAAAAAGAGTGTGAAACACGAGGCTGGAATGAGCTTGATATAGTACTTGTAAGTGGCGATACATATATCGACTCCCCTTATAGCGGTATGGCTATCATTGGGCAGTTACTTATCCAAAAAGGGTATCGTGTAGGTATTATTGCCCAGCCAGACTTTGAAAGTGATAAAGATATCACAAGACTAGGTGAGCCAAAGCTCTTTTGGGGAGTAAGTTCTGGGCTTGTTGATAGTATGGTAGCAAACTACACCGCACTTAAAAAGTTTCGAAACTCAGATGACTTTACCCCAGGGGAGAAAAACAATCGCAGACCAGATCGTGCAACTATAGTTTACTCCAATCTTATTCGAAGATATTTTAAAAACACTGCTCCTATAGTTTTAGGTGGGATTGAAGCTAGTCTAAGGCGTGTGACCCATTATGATTTTTGGTCCAACAAGGTGCGAGGATCAATTTTATTTGATGCAAAAGCAGATTATCTTATCTATGGGATGGGGGAAAAAACAGTTCTTGAAGTAGCTAAAGCTCTTCAAGAAAGTGAACAAGGAACAATGAACAATGAACAATTGGAAAATATACGTGGTCTTTGTTATATTTCTAAAGAACCCAAAAAGGGGTATATAGAGCTTCCAAGTTTAAAAGATTGTCAAGATAAAAGTGATAAATCAAAATTTATTGAATCGTTTCATAAGTTTTATAATAATAATGACCCACTTAGTTCAAACGGACTCTATCAAGAACATAATGGAAGATACCTTATCCAAAACCCTCCACAGTTTTATATGGATGAAACTGAAATTGACAATGTTTATGATTTGCCTTATGAAAGGGAAGTGCATCCATACTATGCTAAAGAGGGAAAAGTAAAAGCGATGGATACAATTCGATTTTCTATTACAACTCATCATGGATGTTATGGGGAGTGCAACTTTTGTGCGATCTCAGTACATCAAGGAAGAACTATTAGAAGTCGAAGTGAACGCTCTATTTTAGATGAAGTAAAAGGGTTTACTAAAAATCCAAAATTTAAAGGGACCATTAGCGATGTAGGTGGAGCTACAGCCAATATGTACGGTTATGAGTGTACAAAAAAGCTAGATAAGGGTGTATGTGAGGATAGGCGATGTACTGGCTTTCGAATGTTTAATCCAAACAACCGTAAACCACAGTGGAACAACTATAAAATCTGCCCAGTGCTAAAACCAAACCACCAAAGAAATATTCAACTTCTCAAGGATATTAGAAATACCCCAGGGGTAAAAAAAGTATTTGTCAATAGTGGAATACGATATGACCTTATCAATGAAGACACACAGCATGGGCAAGAATACTTACAACAAATTGTACAACATCATGTAAGTGGTCAGATGAAAATAGCTCCAGAGCATAGTGAAACAAAAGTATTAAAAATGATGGGGAAACCATCAAAAGAAGTATTGACTGACTTTAAAGCAAAGTTTGAAAACCTCACTGCTAGAAGTGGCAAAAAGCAATTTTTGACCTACTATATGATAGCAGCCCATCCAGGGTGTAGTGAACAAGATATGAAAGACCTTAAAGCATTTGCCAACAAAGATCTGAAGCTCAACCCTGAGCAAGTACAAGTATTTACCCCTACCCCATCTACATATTCTACTTTGATGTATTATACAGAAGTTGATCCTTGGACTTTAAAAAAAATCTATGTAGAGAAAGACCCACAAAAAAAACAACAACAAAAAGATATAGTCACAGATAAAAGAAAAAATAGCTATAATAAAAAGTATTCTAAAGCAGAAGGTAAACAATGAGATTTTTAAAGCTATTTTTCATACTCTTTTTTATCTCAAGCACTTTACTTGCAAATGAAAAGATCAAAGAGGTCTCTTTGCAGCTTCTTTGGAAACACCAATTTGAATTTGCTGGCTTTTATATGGCAAAAGAGAAAGGGTTTTACAAAGATTTTGGTCTTGATGTAAGCTTTAAAGAGTATGAGATAGATTTAGATATCTCAAAAGAGGTTGAATCTGGTAAAAGTGAGTTTGGGATAGGATACTCTGGAATTATTCTTGATAAACTTCAAGGAAGAGATATAAAACTTTTAAATGCTATTTATCAAAGCTCTCCACATGTTTTAGTAAGCCTAGAGTCTTCTGGTATACAATCAATAAAAGACTTTCAAGGCAAAAGAATCTCTATGACAAATAGTCATAGCAAAACTGCCAATATCAAAAGTATGATCTACTCTCATAATGTAACCCTTGATGAGATGACAAAAGTACCTTATAGCTACGATATAGGGCAACTTATTGATAAAAAAGTGGATATCACATCGGTCTACCTTTCAAATGAGATATTTCAACTAGAAAAGAAAAATATCCCTTATAAGATATGGGATCCAAAGGATTATGGATTTAGCTTTTATGACAATATTTTATTTACCTCCACAAAACTCACTCAAGAAGAGCCTGAACTGATAAAAAATTTCCAAAAAGCTTCTTTGATGGGATGGGAATATGCATTGAATAATATTGATCAAACAGTGCAAATAATTTTAGAAAAATACAACACGCAAAACAAATCAAAAGAGGCACTAGAATATGAAGCAAAAGAGCTCAAAAAACTTGCTTACTACGATACAGCGACTATTGGGAAAATAGAAGAGAGTAAAATACAAAGAATCATTGATATCTACAATCTTATAGGGCTTGTGAAAAATAAAGCTCACATAGATGAGTTTATCTACAATCCAAATAGCAAAATAAACCTTTCACGGATCGAAAAAGAATATCTTGAAAACAAACCTTTTATCACAATGTGTATCGATCCACACTGGATGCCATTAGAAGGGCTACAAGAGAGGAAACACATAGGTCTTAGTAGTGATTATTTTGAAATATTCAAGAAAAAGCTAGAAAAAGATATCAAAGTGATCTCAACTACAAGTTGGGATCAATCATTACAATTTGCACAAGAGGGAAAGTGTGAGATTGTATCTTTAGCGATGGAAACACCTAAGCGAAAAGAGTTTCTCAACTTTACAACTCCTTATTTAAATATACCTTTAGTGATCGCTACAAAAAATGATCTCAATTTTATTAGTGACTTTAAAACTATTAAAGGGGAAAAACTAGCCATCACTCGTGGCTACGCTTTTAAAGAGATTTTAGAAAAAAAATACCCCTACCTTACAATTGTTGAAGTTGATAATATCCAGCAAGGGCTAGAAAAAGTAAAAAATGGAGAATTTTTTGGATATCTAGGTGCTTTAGCAACTATTGGGCATATGCTTCAAACACACTTCCAAACTGAGCTTAAAATTGCAGGGAAATTTGATGAAAAGTGGGAGCTTAGTGTTGGGGTGCAAAAAGATGATACTGTTTTATTATCAATTATGGAAAAGCTTATACAAAGTATTGATACAGCTCAAAGCCAAGAGTTACTAAACAAATGGCTAGCGGTAAAATATGAGCAAACAGTTGATTATCAATTTTTATGGCAAATCCTTACTTTGGTGATGGTTATTATTTTTCTATTTATCTATAGGCAATATATATTATACAGATCAAATCAAGAGCTTCAAAAACAAGTAGAACTTAAAACAAAAGAGCTTACACAGCTCAATAAAAACCTAGAACAAAAAGTAGAAGATGCTATCGCTCAAATACGCCAAAAAGACAATATTTTATATGAACAATCCAAACTAGCAGCGATGGGTGAGATGATAGGAAATATCTCCCACCAATGGAGACAACCTTTAAGTATCATAAGTACCGCTTCAAGTGGGGTAAAGCTTAAAATAGAACTTGATATGTTTGATAAAAATGATGATATGAAAGCTTTAGATGCTATTACAGATGCTACAGTTTACCTTTCAGAAACTATTGATGATTTTCGAAATTTTCTTCGTCCAGATCAAGAGCAAGTACCTTTTGCTATCCAAACCGTATTTGATAAAATACTTTCTATGTTTGGGAACAATTTTGCTACGAACAATATCACAATTATTCAAAATATCAAAGATAGCAAAGTGGTTGGAAATAAAAATGAACTTTTACAAGTGATTATCAATATACTCAATAACTCAAAAGATGCATTTTTAGAAACAAAAACAAAAGATCAAAGATATATTTTTATCGACTCTCATTCGCTTCAAGATCACTGTGTCATCAACATCTATGACACTGCAGGAGGGATGGACCAAGAGATTTTACCTCATATTTTTGACCCATATTTTACTACAAAACATCAAAGTGTAGGCACTGGTATTGGTCTATATATGAGCTATGAGATTATTAGAAATAAATTTGGTGGAAATATTCTTGCTTCAAACACCACATACACCTACAAAAACATCACTTATACGGGTGCAAAATTTGAAATTATTTTGCCTTTATTTTGATATGATATAATTACCAAAATTTAAAAAAATAGGATATTTATATGTTATATACTTGTGGACACAAAACTCCAGATAGTGATTCAATTATTGGTGCTATTGCAATGGCTTATTTACAAAACCAATTAGGGGTAGAAGCAAAAGCGGTAAGACAAGGACAGATCAACCCAGAATCAAAATATATACTTGAAAAATTTGACCTTGAGGCTCCTGAGCTGAAAACTTCATTTGCGGGAGATGATCTTTTTATGGTTGATTATAATAACTACACCGAAGGACCTGATGATCTTAAAGATGCAAATATTGTTGGTATAGTTGATCACCATAAACTGGGTGGAATCGTAACATCTTCCCCACTTGAAGTATGGATTCGACCTGTTGGGTGCTCTAATACCATTATTAAAGAGATGTTTGACTATCATAACATACAAATACCACAAAATTTAGCAGGGGCTATGATGTGTGCTATTTTAAGTGATACAGTGATATTCAAGTCTCCTACTTGCACAAAAATTGATACCAAAATCTGTAAAGAGTTAGCTACTATTGCAGGGATTGAAGATTTTAAATCGATTGGGATGGAGATGTTTAAAGTAAAATCTGCAGTTGATGGAGTAAGTGCTAGAGAGCTTGTCTTACGAGACTTTAAAAACTTTGATATGTATGGGAAAAAAGTGGGAATTGGTCAGCTAGAAGTGGTTGATCTGTCTATTTTTGATGAGAAAAAAGATGAGCTTATCGCAGATATCAAAGCGTTAAAAAAGGAAGAAGGTGCCGATACTATTTTGTTACTTTTAACAGATATTATGGCGATGGGTTCTCAAATACTTGTGGCTACAGATTCTCTTGATGTGATAGAGAAAGCATGGGATATCAAAGTTGAAAATGATCAATTCTGGCTCAAAGGGTGCTTAAGTCGTAAAAAACAGATTGTACCCTTTTTGGAGCCTGCATACAAATAAATATATCATTGAAGGTAAAACGATGAACAAAAACAATAAGCAACTTTATATTGACAAAGAAGCTGTAGCTACTTTAGCTATGGCTAGAGATGGTCTTTTAAAACCTGTAACAAAACTTATGAACAAAAAAGAGTCACAAGAGGTCAATAGTACAGGGAAATATAAAGGTGGTTTATTCCCTTTTTCATTTATCTTAGCACCATCAGGGAAAAAAAATCATCAAGTACTCCAAAATGCAAAAAAAGGTGAAATGCTTGAGCTTATATGCGATAAAAAAGTGTGTGGAAGTATTATCGTTGATGAGATTTTTCCTATTGATAAACATGAAAGGGTACAAAAAATCTATGGCACAGATAATCTCGCACACCCAGGAGTTAAAGATA
>JAGYNS010000049.1 GCA_018399655.1 Campylobacterales bacterium | reverse complement strand
AAATAAACTAGGGATAGAAAAAAACCAATATATATACTCAGAACTAGAGAATATGCTTAGTGCTGAGATAGGTGTCGGGTACTCTTTTTAAGAGTGCTCTTTCTCGACTACCTGACACTTATACCAAATTCAACGACAATATTTCCCCCTCTTTTCTTCCCCAATGACATTCAAATGACATTAGTATGTTATGATTATTCGCTTATGTTTGGAATAATCATATTTTATAGCATGAGTGCCTCTGAAAGTGAGTTTGGAGGTGCTTATATGTAATGTATTGGAGTTTCAAAAAAGAGTAAGTATAATGCATATATTATTTTATACAAATGTAAATTGAGTGAGTTTTTAACCAAAATTTAAAAGTTCACTCAATTTTCTTTGAAAAAACTCAAGAGAGGGTACAAAATGTCTAAACTAATTAAAGAGCCAAGAGTATTTAGAAGAGCAAGAGAACTAGCACAAAAAAAACTACAACGCAAAGATGAGAAAAACTTAGCACTTCATAGTAAAAATAAATTTACAATAAACCCACTCGAAGAGAGGATTTTGCTCTCAGCTGATCCAATATCATCAACAATGATTGACTATTTGAATGAGAGTGAAAATAGTGCTGTATATGTACAAACTGATGAAGATGAACAAAAAGTCGAGTTTAGTACTAAAGCTTTTGCTGATGAAAATAATCTCATAGATTTTGCGAATTTAGATCCCAAAATGCTTACTCTCTCTTCGTTGATTGTAGAAGAGGGAACAACTCTTGGCGGTAGTGGCTCTATCGCTTTAGACCTTGTAAACTACGCAACAGTCTCACCTGGATACTCTCCTGGGGTGTTGGATATAGCTGCTTATGAAAGCACTAGTGATTCTTCTGTGCTCATAGAGATAGCAGGTAGTGGTGAAAACAGTGATGGAGTAGCTGGAGTAACTTTTGATCAGGTTAATGTCAGCGGTGCCGCGCTGCTTGGCGGAACCTTAGATGTTGATATCTTAGATAATCATGAGTTTGTTTTAGGTGATGAGTACACGATTCTTACGGCTGATAGCATAGAGGGAAGATTTGACAAAGCAGAAGGTCTTTTTGGATTTGGTGATGGGCGCTATTTTCTAGATGTTGTTCAAGACGACACAAGTGTAAAACTCGTTGTTAAAGAGATAGGAGACAGTATCGCTCTTGAGGTTGATACAAGTGACTATAGGGCAAATAATTATTTGGGTATGGCTCTCAATGCAGACTATTTTGATATTGCAGATGAAGATGTAGTGGATATAACGGGTAGAGTCTCTATTGCTAATATATTGTTTATTGAGGGTGTATTTGATTTTAATTCAAGTTCCCATAATGTTGTGCTAAATAGTGGGTTTTCAGAAGATAATCTTTTTGGTATTGATACTGTTATTGATGATGTTAGTATGGATTTTTTAGAGATATCTATTAGTGATGCAGATTTGTTTTTTGGCTTAGGTGGTGATTATGTAAGTATCCTTGATGAGAGTGAAGCTACAGGTCTAAAAGTCTTAGATATGGATATGGCATTTTCATTTATGGTTTCAACTGATATAGATATTGCACTTTCAATGTTTACTCCATTTTTTTATTCTATTTATGCAGAAGCACAAAAAGCAGAACTAGTAGGGTTTGGCTCTATTGAGGGAGAATTGCATGATGTGACCTTAGACTTAAATAGTTCAAGTGGTTGGCTCTTGAGTAATACAACTCCAGTAGTAGATTTCAAAGAATCATTTGGTGAATCTGGCTATCAAATTGATGTTGGAGATAAAACTTTTAGTTTAAATAGTTCTCATGAGTCGTTTGGACTAAGTTCAAAGCAAGGAAAGTTACTCATAGATGAGTATTTGTATGTACAAGGGGAATTTGTATATGAAATAGCTCAAAGGTATATGCTAGATACTGTTTTAGGTACTTCTATTACTATGGATTATAATGATATAGAGGTTGAAAGTTTGACCTTTGGAGCCTCTAATGTATTTGGGTTTGCAGGTATGGGCGGGCCATATAAGAGTGATAAAGATCTAAGTAGTGAGATAGATTTCAATGAGTACACACAAGTAGCAGGAAAAACAGGGGTATTTAAGCACAACGAGACCGATGAAGAGATAACACTTCTCACCAATGAAGATGGATCTCTTTTAGATATCTATACAGATGGCAATCCTTATAATGACTTTATAATTAATGAAGATGCAGTTGGAGTAAGTATTGATAATCTTGAGTATGCAACAGCAGTAATGACTCCTGTGAATTTTCAAGATAGTCTAATTTTAGATTCTTTTGAAACTACAAAAGCTACAGCAGAGCAAGGGAAGCTTGTTGGGTTTGGTGATGTAGATTTGGAAGCATTTGATATCGATATTGTAATTACCGATAGAGCCACTTGGTCAAATGGTGCTCCTGATAGCATTATAGATGACTTAGGAAATGAACAAACAGGACTTTTGGTACCAACAGGAGGAGATACAGCATTTCTATTAGACTTTGATGGGAATCAGCGAATAGGGTTTGATGTCGGACAAGCAAAACTTCAAATAGCAGAGTTTATATATCTTCAAGGTGGATTCAGCTTTGAGAAGGGACCTACATACTTAGTAGATGTGGCAACAGGAATACCAGCAGGTGGCTCAATACTAGATGACCCTGCTTTAGGTTTGATACGATCTTTCGAAGATGTTGGAGATGATGATTCAGTATTAAAAGATGTAGAAGTAGCGTCTATGACTATAGGGGCTAGTAATATCCAAGCGTTTGTAGGGATAGGGGGACCATATAAATCAGATGAGGATTTAGCTATAGATAGTGATGGAGACGGAAACCCATATAATGACTATATTGTTAATGAAAATGCAGTAGGTTTAGCAATAGATAACTTAGATTTTGCAATGGTTGTTATGGATCCAACTTCTTATACTATTAGTAAAGTATTAGGAAATTTTACAGCAATTAAAGCGACCGCAAATCAAGCATCATTTGTAGGAATCGAAGATATTGTTTCTATTGATATGCGTGATGTTGCTATTGAGTTTAATAGTGGACCATCATGGCCAATAACAGGGAATGGACCAGCGGTTATAGATTGGGCAAGTAGCTTTAGCGAGACAGAAGGCTTTGAAGTTTCAACTGGTGGAGAAAGTTCACTGCTAATAGACTTTGATGGGAATGAACGTATTGGGGTTAGTATAGGGCATGCAGTAGTTCAAGTAAGTCAGTTTTTATATCTTAGTGGTGCTATGTCTTTTACAAAAGGTCCAACAGCAAATGTTTTTGTAGAAAGTGGAGATTTTGAAACACTCTATAGCAGTGGAGAAAAAGAGGTTTCTTCTATTGTATTAGGCGGAGCAAATCTTCAAGGTTTCGTAGGTATTGGTGGACCATACAAAGAGGATCTCTATCTTGATTATGACTCAAACGGAGATGGTAATCCATACAATGACTATGAAGTAGTTAATCCAAATGCTACAGGGCTCATTATAGACAATGTGAACTTTGCTACTGCTATTATGACTCCTACTGATATTCTTGCAAGTAGGTTGATAAATTTTGTGAGTGTAAAAGCTAGTGTAGATGAGGCAGCACTTATTGGGATGGAAAGTTTCGTCGAAGCAGGTTTAGAAGATGTTGAGATAAATATCAACACAAGTCAAATCAAAGGACTTCCACCACAGGGCTCACTTCTAGCTGCAATGCCGTATATTGATTATCAAAAGAGTTTTGAAGAGACAGAAGGACTTCAAGTCTCAACTGGATATAAACTACAAAAAAATCAAGAATCAGCTGAGGGCTTAGATTTTATAACACTTGATTTTGACAGTGAAATAGTTCAAGCAAAAGCGGGATATGCAAGACTTGATATATTAGGTTCTTTACAAGTATTTGGAGCTATGGCATTTACCAAGCGTACTGAAAGTGTAAAACTCACAAATGGCGAAGAGGTAGATGTACTTTCTCTCTCAATAGGAATTAGCAACGCTTTTGGTTTTATAGGTGTTGGTGGATATTTTTATGATAGCGATGGAGATGGAAGCGTTACTCAAGATGATAGTGTAGATAGCTCTGCTGTAGGACTAGCTGTTACTGATCTTGATTTAGGAGCAGTGCTTTCAAGAGAAGTCGGAAGTCTTACAAATGCGTATTTTGCTCTTGCTACTGATCTAAAAAGTGTTGCTTTAGTTGGGATTGAAGAGGCTATAGAGGTGAGTCTAAGTGAGGTAGCATTTGATGTTAATACTTCTACAAGATTTGATGGAACTTTTATAGATTTTAGTTCATCTCGCTGGGTAGATAAAAATGAGATAGAGCAAATTGGATACGAAATAGAAACAGGAGATGATGCAAATCCAATAATACTTGAGCATGATGGATTCTTGATAGATATATCAGGGATTATGGAGATGAGTGCTTTTAGTGTTTTTGCTCTAAATGCAGTGTTTGAGTTGGTTATTACAGATGAAGGTTTATCATTGTTTGTCGATGGTGATTCTATTATAGGAAGTGAAAGTACTATAAATATAACTCAAGCATTAACCGCTTTAATGTACATAGATAGTGATGGCTTTGCGATGACTGCAAGACTACAAGGGGGAATTGATTTAGGCCCTGTGATGAATTTAGAAGTCGAGCAGCTTGATCTAACTATCAATACCACACGAAAAGATATTGTCTATGAAGTACCAGAGAAGTTTTTAGAAAAAGTTGATTATGAAACTATCACTATCTTAGAAAAACCAGAAAAATATGAAGATGATGATATGGATTTTTATGTGATGCTTGAAGCAAAAGGAAGTTTAGAGCTTTTAAGTGCACTTAATCTCAAGGGGGAGATAGACTTTTTCTTTAGTGATACTCGTGCGGTGATGGGAGTAGGAGCTATCTTAGATCTTCCTGGACTTGAGCCTCTAGGAGCTGCCGGAACTTTAGGAATCACTTCAGGTGGGGTGTACGGATCTCTTATGATCGGAAGCCCTTTCGTAGGTGGCTCAACACTTATAGATGCGGGAATATTTAGTATCTCGGGCGGATTTTTACTCCAAATTAACACGACCACACAAAAACAAAGTGTCAAAGCACTAGAGATTGATAATAATGGCCAGCTTACAGGTAATTTAATTGATGAAGATTTAGAACCTACTATGCTGTTTATAGCAGGAACAGCTGAGATTGAAATAGGTGGTGCGGTATCGCTGTATGGTGAGATGTCACTTCTGATTAACGAACAAGGATTTGAAGCAGCAGCAGAGCTAAAACTTGATCTTGGTGCTTTTGGTGAAGTGGAAGCTAGTGGAGCTATATCTATACTCAATACGGATGATGAGGGGATGGTCTTTGCTATGAGTTTAGATACTCATCTCTCGTTTGGTCTCTCTGGAATCTTAGGAATTGATGCTGATGCAAAAATAGAGATAAACACTAGTAATACCAATGAGTATGCAGGTGTTGAAGCAGGAACACTTTTTAATCTTGAGCTTGATGGAAGTTTAGATATCCTTGCACTCAGTGCAAACCTTGAGGGCTCAATTACCATCATAGATGATGTTTTTGAACTTAGAATTGATGATGCGAGTTTCAACTTTTTTGATATTATAGATGTCAGCATGAATGGATACATAAGAAGTGATGGGTACTTTTTGATTCATGGAGAACAGCATATGAACATTAATTTGGCAATAATCCAAATTAGTGCAGGTGTTGAGATGACATTTGGAAATACAATTGAGCAGGGTCCTATTATGGGGCTTGTATTGTATGGTTCAGTTGATATAGATATAGACCTAGGACTCTTTTCTATCAAAGAGACTTTGGCAGGATTTAGAGGAGAGATTGAGCTAACTGCGGCAAGTGCTTATCTTCAAGCGAGTGTAACAGTCGCCGGGATTACAGTCTCAGGTGATATTACATGGAGTTGGGGTGATTTGCCTATCATAGCAACACAAATTGGTGATCAACTATACTTAAATATGGGTGATAGATGGGAGCATAGGGAAACAGCTAATAATAAAGCATTAGGATATCTCTATAAAGATGTGATTCATGAAACTTATAGCATCACCCAAAACGAAGCAGGTGAGCTAGTCGTTAGCTCTATGGGAGTAGAAAAAACATTCACAGGAGTTAAAACTATTCATGCTTCAGGTGGAGAGGGCAGTGATGTAATTTTTGTAGGTTCAAATGTCACACAGCAGCTCATTTTTGATGGAGGTGCTGGGAATGATACCTTTATCATTGCTGGTGGAGCATCAAACAGTGTGATTCGAGGCGGATCTGGAAATGACCAATTCGTAGGCGGCTCAACTGCTGGTATTCACTATTATGGTGGAGATGGCAATGATGCTTTTATAGGTGGAGGAGCGAGCTCTGTTCTTGATATGGGCGGTGGGAAAAATAAAATCTCTACTGGAAATGGAAACACTACAATCAATGTGACCCAAAACAGTGAAGTGGATATCAAAGGTGGAAGTGGCTATGACACTGTAAATATAGAGATTACAAGTGATAGTGAGCTAATTATTGGTGATAAATTTTTCAACTATGGTGGAATAGTTATCAAAACTGATGATTTAGTTGATATGGTACATGTAAGAGACTTTTCAAACTCTACAATACTCAAAACAAATGCTCAAGGTGACTCATGGGGTAACACAGGGCTTAGAGTAGTCTCAAATGGTGTAGTAGATGTGCGCGATTTAGAGTTTATCGCTCCAACTGCAAGGCTTAGTATTGATTCTTATGGAATTATTGGTGAGCTAAATACTCAGATTGAAGAGCTTAGTGTTATAACAAAAGGTAACTCAAATGGAGATATTGTCATCAATGAAAAAGATGATTTGATTATTGTAGATGACAATAGAGCCAATGGGGGTGTTTATACTACAACAGGAACTATTGATATTACACTCAGTGATCATGAATCACAGCTGACTATGATATCTGGTGTGATAAGTACTACAAATAGTGGTGGAGATATCACTCTTATAGCAGATGATATAGAGTTTGAATCTGGGGCAGACAGAGTAATAGGTGAGGGCAAACTTCTAATAAAAACAAAAACCGCTTCACAAAACTATAATCTAGGTTCAGCAGGGCAAACTACCTATGGAATAGATAAATCTGATGGTTTAGACAATGGATATATGCATCTTTCTATGCAGGATTTTGCTGCAATGAAAGAGGGATTTAGCCATATTCAAATAGGAGATGAGACAACTGCGACGACTACCTATCTAGGGGATTTGAAAAATGCAACAGTTGGAAACTTCACTTATAATGCGAAGCTTGAAGATTATCTAACAATTTATGCAGGAAGACTCAATGTAGTTGGAAATGTACAATCATCTGATACTATTGAGATAATTGCCAACTATATGGAGGTAAGAAAAACAAATATTCATAACCCTCTAGGGTCTCCAGACTCTGGAATCTATGCAAAAAATGTAGATATAGATTTGAGTGAGCAGCTGGTTCTTACAGGATGGATAAGAGCAGATGAGAGCATATATGTAGATATCATAGGGACAACTGGAGAGAACCCAATAGTAGGCTATGGAGCTGAGGCAAATAGCTTCACAGCTGATCAGGGAAGTGTATTTGCAACTTATAATAATGGTGGTGAAATTATTGTAAATACAAGTAAATCTATCTATAGTGCCACTACTATCGAGGGATTTGGTGCAAACTCTACTATAGAGATGAACTCTCAAACAGGACTGACTATACTTGAGGGTGCTGCAATAGCAGCAAGAGCAGATAACTCTACTATAGATTTAAGTGCACAAGAGTATCTTCATATCAATAGTGGTGGAGCAATAACAGCAGGTGCTAAATGGGTCCAAGAGAGTATGAGCTATGAAAAAACAGGTGCAAACTCTTCGATCACACTAACAACTGATGGGGAGATGAGACTCTCAGGCGCTATTACTTCAGCTGGTGCTATGGATTTAGTTAGTGGAGATTCCCATAGTGATTATGCTAACTACTTTGATACTATTCCTGGAAAAGATATCGCTTCTATAGCGTTCTCTCAAGAGTTGACAAATAGCTTTAATAGTGGCGTTTTACCACAAGAGATATTAGATCTGTTCGCGCAAAATAGTATCAGCATTGGCGATAACTATGGTATCTCTTCAATAGAAAACTATACACCATTTGATGCACTAACTGAAGAGCAAAAAGATGCAGTAGCTCTAAGTTTAGGATACACTGTTTATGAGCCAAATGGTGAACAAAAATACTACTTCAATGCAGATGCACCAAGTGAGAAAATGCTTTTAGAGACACTTACTAATGGTGATAGTGTAAGTAGTAGTGTAGGATATACAAAATATGATGGCTTAGTTTTTGTAGATCTGAACAATGAAAAAGTAAAAACATCTTTTGTTCAAGGTGTTAGTGATGATTATGATAATGATCGTATTGATTGGGGAAGTGTAACACCACCTAGTGCAAATGCTACATTTGATAGTTTAGCACTTGAGCAAAAACTTGTCGTTGCCACATCTCTTGGATACTCAACTGATGACGGGGGCGAATCATTTTATAATTATAATGCCCAGCAGGGTAAAAAATATCTCAAAACTTTTGATGAGGGGATAGTTGCAGATTATAAAAATGAAGATATCTACTGGGGCGCAGTAGATGCTTCAAGTAGTGATACTGCGTTTGAGAGTTTAACAGAGGCACAAAAAACAGTTGTGGCACAGAGTTTAGGCTACAGTGTCTATAAGGATGTCTATGTAAATCTTGATGCAAATGAAAACCAAAGAGTAGTAAAATCTCTTGCTTATGAGGGAGAGTTTACGGTTAGTAGTATCAACTGGGGTGGAGTTAAAACTCCAGCTGAAGATACAACTTTTGAAGAGCTTAGTTTAGAACAACAGCAAAGAGTGTTAGAAACTCTTGAGTACTCAAGATATGATGGAGTAATCTATTATAATGAAACTAATGAAAGTTTCGCTATTACTTTTGATTCACAAAGCGACTTTGATATAGAAAACATAACATGGGGTGATGCAAAAAAACCTGCAATCGATGCTATATTTGAAGATTTAAATGTTCTTCAAAAACAAGTAGTATTGGATGAATTAGGTTTTAGAGCCTATAGTGGAGTAGTTTATACTAACGGTACTGATTTTGCACTCACATTTGTCGAGGGTACTGACTATTCAAATGATAGTATAACTTGGAGTAGTGTTGAAGTTCCAGAGGATGATACTGCGTTTGCACAACTCACATCAGAGCAACAGTACTATGTACTTTCACAAACTGGATACACAGAGTATTCACAAAAGTTCTACTATAAAGCAGATGCACAAAATGACAAAATACTTCTTAGTGATTTTGTGGAGGGTGTTGATTATCAAAATAGCAGTATGGATTGGGGAGAAACTGCGTTTACTTCTACAGATAGATGGGTAGTAAATGATGGGGTGAACTCTTTTGTACTTTATGCACAAGATAGCGATGGCGATGGAATAGCTGAAAGTATCAAAATACAAGAGAAACACGAGTTAGTAGGTCAAAGAGGCTATGGCTTTTTACTTACAGGAACACTGACTTCACTTCAAGACAATACCGACTTAGTCATAGAGGGTCAAAAAGATACAATAGTGCGAGGAAATATCAATCTTCTAGGGGAGAACTCAAACCTAACAGTTCAGTCTAATAGTTGGGTATATTGGGAAGGTGAAGCAGATATTAGTGGAGATATCTCAATACTAGGAGGGGTAACTCTTGATAATGGTAATGAGATAACAGACACAGCAAAAGAGACAAGTGTGTATATTCATGCAACATCAACTCTCAATAATACAAGTTCAGGAAACAATATTACTATTATTGGTGGTAAAGATGTAGATATCTACGGAAGAGTAGTCGCAGGTGCAACTATCGAGTCTGATGGGGTTCACTTTGTAGGAAACGATTCCACTGTATTTATAGGTGCAGGAGAACAAGTCTACATCGATACAGCAATAGTAGCCTCAAAGTCTATCAATATTCAAACTCTTGAAGCACCAGGGGTTAATGATGACAATAGGAGCTTGATTCTTACAGCCGCTTCAGGCTTGAGTGTTGGTGGATATACAAGTAATAAGAGTGGTGGAGCTATTACCATTGATACAGTTGGTAATATAGAAGCTATAGGGATGATTCTCTCCGGTGGAACAGTTAGACAAACATTTGATAGTCAGGGGAACTTACAAGATGAGACTATCACATGGTCAAGTGAATATTCAACAGTAGATATTACTAGTTTAGCAAAAGTCTCAATCGCAGGAGATACCTTAACAACTAGTGGTGAAACTGTAGAGATTGGTGGAACAGTTAGGGCGAATAATGAGATAAATATCACAGGCGGGACAAGCAATGACCATATTGGTATCTATCTTCCAGGTAGTGCAAAACTAGCCACCAATCACCAAGATGGACTAATAAGTCTTAAAGCAGATGGTGACGCACTTATTTATGGTCTTGTAGCTTCAGGTGCCTCAATAGATACTTACTATGATCTAAATGGAACAACTTTAGGAAATATTATAAATAGTTACGGTGTTAACTCAAAAATAATTATAGAGTCTAATGCTCAAGTTGAACTAGGAAGAGATTTGGTAGCAGGATCTCTTATAGATATTCGAGGTGGTGATGGAACACAAAGAGATATTGATGATATCTTAGGTGAGAGTGGGTATACCTTTAATCTCAAAGACCAAGGGGTAGTTATCGGGGCTGGGCTTGGTATAAAAACCTTACAAGAAAACAGTACTATCAATTTAAGCTCAAGTGGAGACTTGGCT
>JAGYNS010000048.1 GCA_018399655.1 Campylobacterales bacterium | reverse complement strand
ATACACACTTTTTTTGGGGGGGGTATTGTATTAGAGTATTATAGACTATTAAAACTTTGAAAAGCTTTTAGTTAAGGGATTATTTGAAGTTTACTAGATTAAGTTAGGTTTTATTTTGGTGGAGTTGAGGGGGATCGAACCCCTGTCTTAAAACAGCTCATAGTAGCGTCTACATGTTTAGAAAGGTTGAAAAATTTCACTTCAAAAGCTGCTCAACCTGCAAGGCTACTTTAGAAGCTAAGATGGAATGTCTCCGTTGGGGTATCAATCCCAAAAGATAATCTATCTAGTGTGAACCCTCGAAATCTACTTAGATAGAATCAGTAGTGAGAGCCTCCAAGACTCAACCCGAAGGGAGTCTAGTTATTTGATAACTTACGCAGCTTTTGCGTAAGCTGGAGCGTAATCTGTATTGTTTGCGTCTAAAAAAGTTGGGCCTTTTAACGATTTGCCCAGACCGACATGCAACTAAAACTTACTGCTCTAATCGATACCAAGTCAACCCCAGTAGTTTTAAGAAGTGAAATTATAGCAAGTTTTTTGTACAATTGCAAGATGAATGTACTAAAATTAGATAAACAACATACTTGGCACCCGTATAATTCTCTCCCTAGTAGAACAAAAATCTTGGCGGTAAAGGAAACTTATGCCCAAACGATTGTGTTAGAAGATGGGAGTGAACTTGTAGATGCTATGAGTTCATGGTGGAGTGCTATTCATGGATATAATCATCCAGTTTTACTTCAAGCTTTACAAGAGCAAAGCCAGATCATGCCCCATGTGATGTTTGGGGGACTGACTCACAAGCCTGCTGTAGAACTGTGTAAAAAGCTAGCTGATCTTAGTGGACTTCCTAGTGTATTTTTAGCTGATAGTGGAAGTGTCTCGGTTGAAGTGGCTTTAAAAACAGCAATTTTGTATCAAAAAGCTCGTGGAAAAAATAAAAATAGATTTATCGCACTTCATAACTCATATCATGGGGATACTTTAGGGTGTATGGGGGTGTGTGACAAAAAAAACTCTATGCACTCACTCTATGCAGATTATCTTCCTAACAACATCTTTTGCGATGTGGCAGAACTTGGACAAACCATAGAAAAATACAAAGATGAAGTAGCGGGGGTGATAGTTGAACCCATTGTTCAAGGAGCTGGTGGGATGAAGATACACGATCCAAAGTATCTTCAAATAGCAAGAGAGCTTTGTACAAAGTACGATATCCCCCTTATTGCTGATGAGATAGCTACTGGATTTGGGCATACTGGAAAGATGTGGGGGTGCGATCATGCTGGGATTACCCCTGATATTATGGTAGTAGGCAAAGCCCTAACTGGTGGGATGCTTACGATGGCTGCGATGATGAGTAGTAAAAATATTAGCGATACTATTTCAAATAGCCAGATTGGGGTGATCATGCACGGTCCCACATTTATGGGGAATCCACTTGCAGCTAGTGTTGCCAATGCTAGTATTGATCTGCTTCTTTCAAGTCCGTGGGAGCAAAGGGTACGGCAGATCGAACTTCTTTTTCAAAAGGGGTTAGAGGAGCTTAAAGCTCACCCTTTAGTTGCAGATGTTCGAAATATTGGGGCTATTGGGGTGGTGGAGCTTAAGGAGGCTTCCTATGCACAAGCTATCCAAGATCATTGTGTAAAAAATGGGGTTTGGATCCGCCCTTTTGGGAAGCTTGTTTACTCAATAGTAGCGTATACTATTAGTAAAAGTGAGCTATCAAAGATAATTTTGAGTATCAAAGAGGCAATTGCATCAATAAAGTAGTCTAGTCAAATAAGCTAGGCTCTTGAAGATTGAACCCTTCAAGCTGTTTTATCTTAAAACTTCGTCTGTGAAGTGAACTATATCCATGCTTCTTTATAGCTTCAATATGGTTTTTTGTCCCATACCCTTTATGTTTTTCAAACTGATATTCTGGGTATTTTGAAGCTATTTCACACATATATCTATCGCGACTCACTTTTGCCAAGATAGATGCAGCACTTACCTCAGCTATAACTCCATCTGCTTTAATAAGATGGTGCAAATTACCTATCCCAAAAGAGGTGTTCCCATCCATAAGATACTGTTTTGCATCAAGTTTTTTTATTATCTGCTGTATACTATCACTTAAACACTTGCTTATCCCAAATTTATCAATTTGATCATTGGTTTTAAATACTACATGATAAAGAGCATTTTGTTGTATGATCTCAAAAAGCTTTTCCCGTTTTTTTTCACTCAGTTTTTTAGAGTCATTAAGGTCATCTATTGGAGTTTTTAAAACAACCCCTGCAACGACTAATGGACCTGCAAATGGTCCTCTTCCTGCCTCATCAATACCACATAGATTTTGCTCATAATTTTCTCTCATAGTGTTAACACCCAATTATAAAATGGTAAAACTGTCGCTTCTACCTCATCTATAAAAAAAGATTGCTCGGTGCTAATAGTAACTATAGTGATAAGTTCAATCTCATACGATGCAATGAGTGGCAAGATTTTTGAGATGATGGAGCTTGATACGAGACTATTAAAAAAAGGGATTGCTAAAATGATTTGATTTGATTGAGGAAGGTAAAAATCAATATTATCCAAATAATACACATCCGTATTGCGTTTAATTATCTCCAAATAGGTCATATTTTTAAAAAGGGTATTAAAACTTTTTTTATAGGAAACCATATCTACTAATGCGTGGTTAAAAACATACAGTTTTTTTACCGCTTTTTCTTGATCAAATTTTGGGCATTGGTATATTATTTTGTTATTTAAAAACTCCTCAAAAACTTTATAGAACTTATCTTTTGATATTTTCATCTGCTGTTTTAAGGTGTTGAAAAGCTGAAATGCTGATCTTTTTTCTGCTGCAAATTTTATGCATATAAACAAAATATGCAACTGGGTTTTATCCTGTGCATAGAGTTTACAAATTTCCAGATTTCTCCCCATCTTTTTTGACTCATTGAGCTCTAAAATTTCAGGAAATGAGCCATATTTTAAAAAACTGTTAAAACTATGTGCAATGTTATTGTGTTTTATATCAAAGAGTAAATACTCTTCAAAATCTAAACATGCGAGATAAACAACTTTAAATCTCTCTTGGTATTTTTGAGGATTTTCTTTAGGTGTTATTATCAAACTTGTTACCTTTGGTAAATCAATATCAAATTTAAAATTTTCAAAAACAACCACTTGGATATTATTTTGTGCAATAAAATAATCAAGTCCTAAAACTATCTGCTCTTTATCATTTCTATAGTCATCAAAATCTATGTATAACCACTGATTTTCTTCAAACCCCTGTAGATAATCGTAAATAAGATATGTTTTTCCACTTTTTGGAGGACCTACTAAAATCGTAAAAGGATCATCAATAGTAATTTTACGCTCTAAAAAATTGATTTTTGGAAGAGATGTCTCATAAATTGATTGTAATATATTCATGAAATAATTATAATATAGTTCCCCTTTATTCTTAAATTAAAAACTTCAATTAAGTGCTAATTAACAAAATTTCTCTAATATATCAAATAAAAAAATTAGGTATGGTAAAAATATGATAAAAATAGATATGGAATCGGTTGAATTTAAACAAGAACTTCAAAACACAAAGGAGTTTGCAGATAAAATTTGTGCTTCTCAAGGATTTGTTTACAACCCTATTGAGGATGTAAATGAGGGTGTTTTAATGGGTCTTGCTCGAAATAAGATCATCTACAACAAAAGATATTGTCCATGTTTTATGGTGATTGGGGAGACGAAAGAGGAGAGAAAAGCTGCAGATAATAGAATCTGCCCATGTAAACCAGCTCTAGAAGTTGAAATACCAAATGATGGAAAATGTCACTGTGGTATCTTTTGTACCCCTGAATATGCAAGAGCAAACGCAATAGAAGAGGAAGCGGAAACAGTAGCTCACACCCATTCAAGAGGTCTTTCTAAGCAAGAGTGTGAAGCTCTTTTAAAACATGAACAACTAGACACTGATGAGATTATTGCACTACTTGAAGCACGAGAGCTAGGGATGATTGATTTTAATCTTGTAGATGTAAGAGAATGGATGGAATGGAACAATGAAAGAATCAAAGGGACAGATTATCTTATACCAACAACCTCATTTTACAACCAACTTGATAAAATAGAGGATCAAAAAGAAAAACCTACAATCCTTTACTGCTTTACAGGAAGTAGAAGTGCGTATTGTCAACAAGTTCTAAAAGATATGGGATGGAAACAAGTAAGTAACTATACTCATGGTATCATCACTTTTAATGGTGAAAAGGAATCTGGAGGGGAGTAAAACTTCCCTTTTACTTTTATACATCCCTTGTAAGGGTGATTTGAAAGCACGCCCCTTGATAGAGTTTTCCATCATATTCAAACTCATCATTGTAAGCTTCTATATCTCCTTTATGTTTTTTCACTATGATTTTATGGGTCATCGAAAGCCCTAATCCTGTCCCTACCGATTTATGTTTGGTAGTAAAATAAGGCTCAAATATTCTATCGATGATATCAGAATCTATCCCCCCTGCACTATCTTTGATAAACACCTCTATAGAGTTTATAGTTCTTTTTTTGGTTGTCACATATACAACACGATCACTCTCTTTTGAAACTTTTTCCTTTAAGATATCTTTGGCATTATTAAAAATATTGATAAAGGCTTGGGAGAGTTCATTGATACTTCCATTGATCTTCATATCATCTTTAAAATCTGTCACTAGAGTGATATAGTTGTCTTTAAAAGCATCATTCACCAAACTTAAGGACTTTTGCAAAACCTCTACAACACTTATTTGACTAAATGTGATATCCCCTTTGATAAAGTCTCTAAAATTATCAATGGTATCTGAGAGATATTGAGCTTGATTGAGGATGATATCACTGAGCTCTATAAACTTTTCTTGATCATACATCTCATACTCAAGTTTGAGTTTCATTCCACTGGCACTTGTAGTGATCATTGAGAGTGGTTGTCTCCATTGGTGGGCTATGTTTCCTATCATCTCCCCCATAGCTATAAGTCTCGATTGATCCTCTATATTTTTCAAAGCGGTTACATCTTTTGTCACAAGTAGAAATCTTTTTTGGTCAGGGAGCAAAGAGATGGTCATATTGACCTCTATTCGCTCACCATCTTTAATGATACAGGTTTTTTCAAAATTTTCTATAAATCCATCTTGTAATACTTTTTGGATCACTTTTGTACTTCTTTGTCTATCTTCTGGTGCACTCATACCGATACAACTTTTTTGGAACAGCTCCTCTTTGGTAAAACCTGTCATGTGTAGATATGCTTCATTGCACTCTAAAAAATTTGATTCTAAATCTGTGATCGCTATTCCATCTTTTGAGTATTTGAAAATAGTCTCAAACTCCTCTTTTTGTTTTTGTATCTCTTGGGTGTATAAAACTCTTCGTATCAAAACATATGCAAATAAAAATAAACAGACAAAAACAGCAAGATAATTTGTATGCTCACTCCAAGGGATAAGCCCCCACGCTATTAAAGAGCTGTATAGCCATGAAAGGGTAATAAGTAAAAAACCAATAGAGACTATTTTTTTCTCTTTATCCCCTTTTAATAAACTATATAAAACAAAAATAGTTAAAATTGGCAAAGTAAAAAAGTAATGGAGATAATCATAATAAGTATATAAAGAGGATACATTGTACAATCCAATGAAAGCTCCCGTAAAAGCTATAACTATATAGCCTAAATGGATCTGCCAAATTTTTCGAATAATACCAAAATACCCTCTTCCTATCACCCTTTCTAAAAATCCAGCAATCCCCACTGGAAGGAAAAAGTAACAAAAAGCTAAAATATATTGTTTGAGTAGTGGATAATCAAAATAAAACTGTATCACTTTAGTAGATAGTATAAGATCAATTCCTTGGGTCAAAAATAATAGCCCTACAAACAAAAACTCTATTTTGACTTTACTTTTTAAGTATACTATTAAAAAGAGTATCCCTATAAATAAAGCTATGGCACCTACTGATAAACTTAATAGATCATTATCAAACATCTTTTTAAGATGATCCCCTTTAGAAGCGATCGATACCTCACCCCAAAGCCCAATATCTGGATAGTCGGAGTAAACTCGAAAATAAAGATACTTATTTGTAGCACTTGGATCAAGCTTTATTAAGTGCCATGGCCACCCTACAAACTTCCCTTGAGCATTTTCATCAAACTCTCCAAAAGAGTAGATCATCTTCTGCTCTAAATAAACTTGTGCAATAAGGTCGATACTATAGATATATAAAAAAGGATCTTGAGGAAGGGTTGCAGGAAGCTTAATGCGATACCAAACATTGGTTTGCCCATCTCTATTTGGAGGGTTGCTAGGGAAAGAGATAGCTTCCCAACCATCAGTTTTTTTTGTTGGAGATATATCTGTCCATCTATATTCCCACTGTGCATCTGAGAGATTAATACTTTGAGGAGTGGTGTTTGCAAAAATATTCAAAGAAAACAGCACGATAAAAAAAACTTTATACATCCAATAATACCTTTACAATAGTTTTAGAAAATATGATTGTAGCTTATTTATAATAGAATATTTATTAAAGAGTGATATAATAAAACTTTAGCTTTAAGATTAGGATTATTTACTATGAAATTTTTTTTACCACTCATACTTTTTACCCAATTTATCTTTGGGTCATCTTTGCCAGTTATCTCAAAAATCTCTGACCTACCCAAAGAGAGAAATATACTTTTAGTGTTTTCGATGGATAATTGTCCTTATTGTATAAGACAAGAGAAAAGTATCATCAATACAATACAACCACAATTCCCACAAATGGGATTTTATAAAACCCGTAGAGGAACAAAAGTATTTGAACAGCTTATACACACAGGCAATTTCGGGGAGGTTGAGTACTATCCAACGACATTTATACTTGTAGTTGATGAGGATGAAAATATATTTGTCAAGTATCCATTCAAAGGATACCAACGATCATCTTCGATCATTAGAATCCTTCAAAATAAAGATATTATGGAGTATTAGTTAAAGCTTCCCGATACAATTGAGATCAGTAAAAGCTTTTTGAAGTCTTTGTACAAGTGACTCTTGTCCAGCTCGTAGCCAAACTCTTGGGTCATAATACTTTTTATTTGGTTTATCTTCCCCTTCAGGGTTTCCAATCTGACCTTGTAAGTAGTCACGGTTTTTCGATTCAAAACCTCTTACACCATCCCAAAAAGCCCATTGTGTGTCAGTATCAATATTCATCTTCACTACACCATAGCCTATAGCTTCTCTTATCTCTTCTAAAGTAGAACCACTTCCCCCATGAAATACAAAATTCACAGGATTCGTATTGGTTGAGTGCTTTTGTTCAATATATTTTTGAGAGTTATCAAGGATTTTTGGAGTAAGAACTACATTACCAGGTTTGTATACCCCATGAACATTTCCAAAAGAAGCAGCAATAGTAAAATTTGGACTCACACTACTTAATCTTTCATAGGCATAACTTACCTCTTCTGGCTGAGTATACAATAAAGCGTTGTCAACATCTGAATTATCAACACCATCTTCCTCACCACCTGTTATCCCAAGCTCAATCTCAATCAGCATATCAAGAGCATTCATCTTTGCAAGATATTCTGTACTAATATCAAGATTTTCCTCTATAGGCTCTTCACTTAAATCCAGCATATGAGAAGTAAATAAAGCTCGTCCTGTTTGCTCAAAGTTTTGCTCGCTTGCTTGTAAAAGTGCATCGATCCATGGCAATAATTTTTTAGCAGCATGATCAGTATGAAGAATTACAGGAACCCCATACGCTTTTGCCATAATATGCACATGTCTAGCTCCACTAATCGCTCCAATAGCAGAAGCCCCTTTATCAGGACACCCTTTTCCTGCGAAAAACGAAGCTCCTCCATTACTAAACTGTATTATTACAGGAGATTTTACTCTAGCAGCAGCTTCAAGTACTCCATTTATAGTATCACTATTTACAACATTTACAGCTGGGATTGCAAACCCCTGCTCTTTTGCATAATCAAACAATAACTTCGCTTCACTTCCTGTTAAAACACCAGGTTTCACAATATCTAGTACAGCCATTTTTATTTCCCTTTTTGAATAATGTTATTTGAAACTGATTTTAGCATTTTTCTTTAATGCTTCCGCTTTTATCTTCACTTCTTCGGTAAACTTTTTTTGTAAAAACTCTTGCTCTAATTGATCTTTTATCTTCTCGTAAGGCATTGTTTGAGCCTCTTTTTTATCCTCTAAAAAGATCACATGATATCCATAGTTTGTTTTTATAGGTGTTTTTGTGATACTTCCTTTGTTTAAGTTACTTGCAGCATTGCTAAACTCTGGTACCATCTTTTCACTTGTAAACCATCCTAGCTCTCCACCATTTGTCCCTGATGGTCCAATTGATTTCTCTTTGGCTACTTTTGCAAATTCACTTCCCATATCTTTTTTCCCTTGAAGCTGCTTGATAATATCTTTTGCTTCTTGTTCTGTTTTTACTAGGATATGACTTGCTTTGTATTGCTCAGGAGTTTTGAGTCTGTATATATTGTTGTTATAATATTTTTTAAGCTCAGCATCTGTCGCAGTAACCTTTGCCATCTCTTGCTCTATCCAAATTTGGAAAGCAAGATTTTTTTTCAATCTTTCAAGTTGTTCTTTGTACTCTTTTGTTTTAGAAATTCCACTATTGTACGCTTCTTCTGCTAAAAGCTTTTGCTCAATCAGACTATTAAGCAGTTGTGTTTTTTGATCATCTTGAAGATTTTCAAATTTTATTTGAGGGTTTTTTAAAACCGCTGCTATATCTTTTTGAGTGATATTTTCACCATTGACGGTTGCGTAAACTTTGTCATTGGCTACTATCGTACTACTTGATAGAACGGCGATTCCAACTATTGTGGCTAACTTTTTTTTATAACTCATTATTAACGATCCTTTTTTTATGATTTCAAGGCAATTTTATCCAAAGTTAATTAATTATATATTAAGGGCACCACTAAAAAAATAGGAATTTTTCAATTTTTCTTAAACTACCCTTTTTTTTTCTTTTTTTTTATGCTATAATCCCATCCTCAAAAAATAAGAGTTAACTTAACTTTAAGGTAACAATACTACAAACTATACAAAAAGGACTAAGAGTACAATGAGAATTTTAATAGTAGAAGATGAAAGTACACTAAATAGAACACTACAAGAGGGGCTTCAAGATTTTGGATACCAAGTTGATATTGCGGAAAATTTTAAAGACGCGGAATATTTTATAGAGATTCGAAACTATGATTTGGTATTAAGTGATTGGATGCTTCCTGATGGTGATGGACTAGAGCTTACAAAAATAGTGAAAAATAGAAGTGGGCGAACGGCGGTTGTAGTTGTAAGTGCTAGAGATGATAAAGATAGCGAGATAACAGCACTTAAAACTGGAGCTGACGATTATATCAAAAAGCCATTTGACTTTGATGTATTATTAGCAAGAATTGAGTGTAGATTACGATTTGGTGGGACGAACATCATCAAAATAGAAGATCTAGCAATCAACCCTGATGAAGAGAAGATCATCTACGAAGGTGCTGAGATCGAACTCAAAGGGAAACCTTTTGAAGTTCTTACACACCTTGCAAGACATAGAGATCAAATCGTATCAAAAGAGCAACTTTTAGATGCAATCTGGGAAGAGCCAGAACTAGTAACTCCAAATGTAATTGAAGTAGCGATCAACCAAATTAGACAAAAGATGGACAAACCTTTAGGGATCGCAACTATTGAGACTATACGACGAAGAGGGTATAGATTTTGTTATCCACCAAAAACAGAAGAGACTGAAGCGTAAATAATGAAAACTCGTAGTATCTATAAGCAATTTTCCCAAAAGCTTATATTTGCTACATCCTTTTTTGTGATCGTATTATCTTTGATATTTTATGGATTTACAAAAGCAACTATTTATGAAGAGATCTCTGACAATCTCTTAAAAGATGCTAAGCTTATTGTAACACTTGCGTATAATAAATCTGGAAATCATGATGATCTTAAAGTACTTGTCAATGATGACACTTCAGTAGAGGTGATCACTTTAAATTATCCTGCAAACCACTACTTTAAACAATACAGCAGTGAAAAAAACCACTATATGGAGCTAGTATACCCTTTGGATGTAAGCTCGTTGCAGTATTTAAAACTAAGAAGAAATATCAACTCATCCCATACAATGCTCAATAAAATTTTTGGAAATTTGATATTTTTAGGAGCGGGTGGACTTATACTTATTATTGTCTATGCTTTTGCTATGTCAAAAACCCTTTTGTTTCCAATTTTAAGAATCACTCAAAAGCTTTCTAATATGAATGAAAACTCCTTGACCCAAATAGATACAAATAAGCTCCCAATAGAATTTATGCCTTTAGCAAACTCTATTAATACCCTTACAACGCGAATTGAAAATTATGTAAAATACCAAAAAGAGCTTTTTATAGGAGCTGCCCATGAGCTCAAAACTCCCCTTGCGGTGATGAAGCTTAAATCCCAAGTAACCCTTACAAAAAAAAGAGAAGTAGAAAAATATGAAGAGGTTTTGAAAGTTCATTTAGATGAGATTGAGGGGATGAATCAAATGATCTCCTCAATCCTTGATATGGGGAGACAAGAGGGGGCTCAGTTTGAAAAACCTATTGAGCTTGATATTGTAGAGTACCTTCAGTCCAAAAGCGATAGCTTTGCACTTTTAGCCAAAGAGAAAAATATCTCATTGGTTTTTCAAAGTGAAATTGCAAGTTTTATAACTATTATCCAA
>JAGYNS010000047.1 GCA_018399655.1 Campylobacterales bacterium | reverse complement strand
CCCTAGATTAAGACCTATCTCATCAGCTCTTTTAAATCCTATCCCTTTTATTTCAGTAAGCATATAGGGGTTTTGTTTGATTTTCTCTATAAGGTTATCTACATGGGAGTAGTGTTGATATATCTTATTGATAAAACTACTTGTAACTCCAAAGCTTGCTAAAAAACTCCCTAGCTCTCTTAGGTGCTTAAATTTATTCCATGAGCTTACTATTTGGGTAAGTTTTTTCTCTTTAATCCCTTTCTCTTCTAAAAGTTTTGCTGGGGTGTTATCGAGGATTTCACACAGCTCCTCTTCAGAGTATTTTGAAGTAAGTTGCAGTGCTAATTTTTTTGATACCCCTTTGACAATACGGGTTAAGAAAAAATAGATCTCAGCTTCTTTGAGCTCAATAGAGCTAAAAGCAAACTGCACCCCATATTTTTTATGGGTATTCCATTGACCTTTTAATATAACCTCACTCCCCACAAGTTTTTCCAAATCGGTGTCAAAATATTGTCCACATATTTTTTGATCATTTTCTAAAACAGCGATGTAGTAACTGTTTTCACTATTAAAAAAAAGGATTTTTTTTAAAGTTCCTGTGAGGTTAAACTGTTGTTCATTGGTATTAGTATCCATCTACAAATTTTTTCTTTCGATGTTTCTCTTTTTTGTAGCGATTATTGTTTTTAAGCTTGTCTAAAAGATTAGAAAGCTTCAATATTTTCGCTTTTTCCTCTTCAAAATCATTAGAGTGATGCTGTGTAGTATCAAGGATAGTTTGTGCAAGATTTTTTACAGCGATTGGGTACTCGCTATATAGCTCAGAGGTTGGAGATTTTTTAAGCTCTTCATACCCTTTTAAAACAGCTTTTTTATAAAGCTCAAGGTCAAACTCCTCTTTTTTTAAAAGCCCTATTGCTTTGGAGTTGAATTTTTCTAAAACTCGTATATAGCGAAGTCGAATAGTTTTTTCATTTTGTTTTTTCATTTTTACAATTAGGTTCGATAATCCGCATTGATCTTTACATATTCATACCCCAGGTCACAGCCCCATGCGGTAAAGCTTCCCTCACCTAATCCAATATCGCAAATCACTTTATATCCACTTTGTTGCAATACTTTTGCTGCTTTCTCCTCTTGCTCTTGAGTAAAGAAAATCTCCCCTTTATCGTACACTACTACATCATTATAAGCAATTTTGAGTTTGTATTCATCACACTGTATCCCACTTGCTCCAATGGTTGAAGCGATCCGCCCAAAGTTTGGATCCTCTCCATACAGTGCAGTTTTTACTAAAAGTGAGTTTGAAAGAGCTTTGGCTGCTATTTGGGCTTCTTTATTTGAGATTGCTCCGTTTACTTCAAAAGCTACCGCTTTTTTTGCACCCTCTCCATCGGCCACGATGAGCATTGCCATATCATGCATCACAAGTCGTAAAGCCTCTTTGAAAGCCTCTTTATCATAAGAACCTGATTTTTTATTTGCTAAAAGCAAAACCGTATCATTTGTAGAGGTGTCACCATCAACGCTTATAGCATTAAAAGTGGTATGGGAGTTGAGTTCTAGAAGCTCTTGCATATCAGCTTGTGGAATATTGGCATCGGTACAGATAAAGCAAAGCATGGTAGCTAGATTTGGGTTGATCATCCCAGCCCCTTTTGCAACAGAGCCTATTTTAAAACTACTTCCATTTTGAAGTTTTACCTCATAAAGAGCTGTTTTGGGATATGCATCAGTGGTCATAATAGCCTCACTTAGGTTTTCCCCATTTTTTGCTTCTAGGTTAAATCTATTTGCCCCATCAATAATTTTTTTGACTGGAAGTGGGTTGGCGATCACCCCAGTGCTACTCATGATAGGATTGCTCACAGAAAAGTTGAGTGATGAAAATATAGTATTGATATCCTCAATCCCTTTTTCCCCAGTAAGGGCATTTGCATTTTTTGAATTTATAAGGAGAAAATTTGTTTGAAACCCTTTTTTATATCTTTGATAATGTTTTAATGGAGCAGCTTGAAATCTATTGTTCGTAAAAACCGCTGCTACATCACAAAGTGAATCACTATAGATAAAGCCCAAATCTTTTTTATTGTTGCTCTTTAGCCCTGCGTTTATACCATCACAAAAAAATCCATCTATTTGGTCTATAAACCCTTTTATCGGAAAGATACTAAACATATTGAAGCTCCTTTGGTTTTTCTTTTTTATTGACAAGTTTTTTAGCTCGAGCGATCCCTACTTGGTTTCCTATAACTAGCAGTTTGCTCCCTTTAGATACTCTCGTAGTTCCTTTAGGGGTTTGGATAAATCGACCATTTTCCTCAGTGATACCTATGATGCTTACTTTGATCTTATCTCGTAGGTGAGCATCTTGGATAGGTTGGTCGATAAACCAACTATCATCATTGATCCTAAACTCTTCCATATCTATAGGGGTGTCTTTTTTGTATAAAAACTCCTCTAGCACATTTTCCATATCTGGACGAATAGCCATAGCACTGACCCTTTTTGCCATCAGTTCAGGTGGAGCTACTACTTTGTTAGCACCTAGTTTTTTGAGCCGTTCGGTGTCTTTTTTTGACTCAGCATTGCAAATGATAAGGTAAGGGCTTTTTCTCCCTAGCTCTTTTTCATAAAGACGCACAGAGGCTATGATAGTGATACTATCTGCAATATTTTTTGATAAGCTTATTACCCCTTTAGCACTTGAAAGATGAGATTTTAAAAAAGCCCGTTCGGTATAAGTTTCCTCTTTGACGAAGTAGGGGTAGTTGTATTTAGTCGCTAACTCTTCAATCTCATCACTAGGATCAACAATCACAAAAGGGATATGGTTTTGTTTAAATTGATCTGCTAGCTGGATTGTATATTCATTGTGATTAAATATCACAAAATGGTTTCGAAGCCGTGCGATTTTATATAGCATATTTCGCTCCTTATAAAGTTCTAAAAATTTTCCTCTTACAAGTACTTGGATAAAAGTTGTAATGGAGAGGGTAAAAACCATAAAACCAAAAATAATTAGGGTAACGGTAAAAAGTCTTCCCGCATTTGAAATTGGGGCTATCTCACCAAAACCAACCGTTGTAAAAGTAATACCTGTTTGATAAATAGCATCAAGTATAGTAAAATCATCTATGATCATATACCCTAAGGTACCAAACATCATGATAAATTGTAATAAAATGAGGGGGAGTCTAAAGTGACGAAATTGAGAATATATCTCTCTATCTAGATCAAACTCAGGCTTGGAGCGTCGATACTCCCAACCTATAGCTTTTTTGATGTTTCGTATGAATCTCACAAAAACATCTTTTGCAATTGTTTCTTATGAATTCTTTTTAAGAGTTCTAAGTTCTTTTGCAGAAATTTTAATTTTTTTCGTTGTACCATCTTCGAGAGTAATACGAACAGTTCTTAAGTTTGGTAAAAATTTTCTTCTAGTTCTATTTTTAGCGTGGCTAACATTGTTTCCAGACATTGACCCTTACCAGAAAGCATACATCTTCTTGCCATTTTATATTCCTTGGAGTGTAAAATTATTTGGAATTGTATCTAAAAGCTACTTAAATAACTCTTTAATCAATCCTCTGTTCTTATATCAAAATAACGGTGAGGTTTTTTTTCATCAGTTGGTCTCATCTTTTCGTAGTTTTGAGAGATATCACTATATTTCTCTTTGGTATTATCAAAAAGAAATCCATAGATAAGAAGTGCTACTAATAATACCAAAGTAAAACCCTCCAATGATATATTTTTGAATATAGATATCATGAACTTCAAAAAGATATTCATGAATCTTTATGTCGCATAAAAATATATACAATAAGATTGCAACCGCTGGAAAAATAATACCTCTGTCATATGAAATCCTTAATTTTGAGATTTAAATTCAAGAAACTTTTTCATAAGTTCCATCAAAATCTATGATGGAACCATCTGCTGTATTCTATAATCCTATTGGCAAATGCATCTAAAAGTTCTATCGTGAGAGACACAAATCACAGTCCCCCATAAGAGTACAAAGCTTTCCCCTAAGGCTATATTAGCCTCAAGATCAAGATGATTTGTAGGTTCATCAAGTAATAAGAAGTTTCTTTTCACATAATCTTGAAAGCATCATTCGGTGCTTTTCCCCACCACTACAATTTACTACCGATTTCTTTGAGCTCTTCTCCATTGAACAGCATTCGACCCTAAACAGTTTCGAATCTCACCAATATCAGCTTGTCTATCAAAATCTCTTAACCAATCGTATAAGGTGATATCCCCTTTTATAAGATCAGTAGTGTTTTGTGGAAAATAGCTAATACTTGCAGTGGCACCCCAAAAAACCTCTCCACTATCAGGCTTGATATGCTCCATAAGGATTTCACAAAGAGTAGTTTTTCCCACACCATTTGGACCAATAAGAGCAATTTTATCTTTCTTTTCTAGCATCAAGCTGATATCGTTTAAAACCACCTCTCCATCATACGATTTAGAAAGGTTTCGTATCTCTAAAATCTCTTTGCTTATTGGTTTTTCTTGTTTAAAAACAATAGATGGATCTCTTCTGCTACTTACTTCTATGGCTTGAATATCAAGCTTTTCAAGTTGTTTTTGCCTAGAAGTAGCTTGCTTTGCTTTAGAAGCATTGGCACTAAATCTTGCTACAAAGGCTTCAAGCTCCTCTTTCTCTTTGAGTTTTTTATCTCGCTCCGCATTCATCTGTTTGGAAAGAACTGTTGAAGCGATATACCAATCATCATAATTCCCTGTAAACTCTCGAATCTTTTTAAAATCTACATCTAAAATATGGGTACACACAGCATTTAAAAAGTGTCTATCGTGAGAGATAACTACTAAAGTACCATCGTGGTGTTGTAGTTGATTCTCTAGCCATGAGATTGTTTGCATATCAAGGTTGTTTGTAGGCTCATCTAAAAATAACACATCAGGTTTTGGGAATAAAACTTGTGCTAAAAGCACTTTAAACTTATCCCCACCTGTAATAGTTGACATTAAGTCATAGTGTTGCTCGGAAGGGAACCCTAAAGACTCAAGAATTTTAGTGATTTTTACATCATACTCATAAGTTGGATCCTCTTCTACACTGATCATCTCTAGTTCACCTAATCGTTCACCAATCTCATCAGTATACTCTTCCATATAGAGTTTCTCTTTCTCTTTGATTGCATCATACAATCTTTTGTTTCCATACAAAACAGCGTCAATTAAAGTAAAATCCTCATAGGCAAATTGATTTTGACTTAAAACACCCACTTTTTTACCTGTTTGAACTTGTACTTCTCCGTCAGTGATCTCTTCTTCACCGCTTAGCATTTTTAAAAATGTTGTTTTCCCTGCACCATTTGCCCCAATAAGACCATATCTTTTTCCTGCATCAAGTGAGAGGTTGATATCTTGAAATAAAACTCTTGAACCAAAAGATTTCTTAAGATTTACTATTTTTACCATATAATTTATACCTTTTTAAATATTGATTTCTCTAATTTTTTTAAGTGTAACAAAAATTACCCTAATAAACGATTAATGTCATTATAAAGCCCTAGACTCATAAGCCCTATAAGGATCACCCAACCTGCAATGGTAAGATTTATAAGCATCTTTTCACTAGGAGCTCTTCGTGTGATCATCTCATACAGATTGAACATAATATGCCCACCATCAAGTGCAGGGATTGGAAGAAGATTTAAAACCCCTAAGTTTACTGAGATCAAAGCACTAATAGTAAGTAATGCTATAAAACTTGATTGACTCGCCTCACTTATAACGCTTCCTATGGTTATAACTCCACCAATTTCAGTATGAGGAACAATCCCTTGAATAAGCTTTTGAACTCCCAAAAAGATCATTTTACTAGCTTCTATGGTTTTATCATAAGCAAATACAATAGAGTCAAGAGGGGAGTAGTAGATTTTTACAAGCTTTGGGGCAGGAGCGATCCCTATCATCTTCTTTTGAATCTTTTCTCGAAAAATGTTTTGTGATTCACTCAACTTTGGACGGATAATAAAACTTTTAAGCTCCCCATCCCTTTGAATATAAAATTTTAAAGCCCCAGGAGCATTTTGAATAATATCACTAAGATCATCCCAAGTTTGAATCTTTGTATCATTTATTTGGATAATGGTATCATTTTGTTGGAGTCCAGCAATAGCTGCAGGGGAGTTTTCAACTACTTTTCCAATAGTTGGGGAGATATGGTTGTTCCCTAAAAGTCCAATAGCGATATACAATACAAAAGCTAATAAGAAGTTTGCAAATGGACCAGCTAGTAGTATTAGTATCCTTTGAAAAGGTGGTAAACTTTGATAACTATCACTATCATGATTGGCTAAAGCTGGGTTAAGATCCTCTTGCCCTTTCATCTTGACATATCCACCAAGTGGAATCATAGAAAAAGCCCACTGTGTCCCTTTCCACTCTTTGGTCCAAAGTTTTTTCCCAAACCCAATTGAAAATACATGCACCTTTACCCCTAATGCTCTAGCAACACTAAAGTGACCAAGTTCATGAACAAAAACTAAAATAGATAAAACAATTAAAAATGTAATAATTCCCATAAAAGCCTCTTATTTCATATAGTCACGGATATACTCATATCCAGAATAAAGGGTAATAGCCACGGCTAACCATAAAAGAGTCTCCCCTAAAGGCCACTGCATAATTAAAAACCCAATAGCTACCATCTGTACGACAGTTTTTATTTTTCCACTTAAAGTTGAAGCGACACTTTTCCCCTCAGCTACGGCTACGACTCGAAGTCCTGTGATAAAAAACTCACGACTAAGGATCAAAAATATGGCAAATGCATTGGCTCTGTCAAGTACTAAAAGTCCAATAAATCCTGCAAGCATAAGCATTTTATCTGCAAGAGGATCTAAAATAGCCCCAAGCTTTGTCATCTGATCCCAACTTCTTGCTATATATCCATCAAAAAAATCTGTTATGGAAGCTAAAACAAAAATAAGCCCAGCAAAATAGTTAAACCAGCTCTCATGCCATCCCGTAAAGATTGGATTGTTTTGATCCACCATAAACCATAGCATAAGTGGAGCCATAAATATTCTAGCTGTTGCTAGAGAGTTTGGTAAGTTAAAAGACTTTGTCATTACTTTTTAAAAGTTGTCCCACCGTCAACTATAAGAGTACTTCCAGTGATCCATGAAGCTTCATCAGAACATAAAAAATAGCATGCAGATGCAAGGTCTTCAGGCTGTCCCATTCTCCCTAAAGGTGAAAGGGCAGCAGTTTTTTCTTTTACCTCTTCATAGTTTGTAAAAGCTTTCAGAGCATCAGTATCAATAGGACCTCCACTTACAGCATTAACTCGAATACCCATGCCTCCAAGTTCAGTTGCTGCATATCGTACCATCGCTTCTACGGCTGCTTTATTGGTTCCATGTCCCGCATAGTTGTCGATATATACAAGGTTTCCAGTTGAGCTTAAGCTTACCATCGCTCCACCACCATTTTTCTCCATCCTTTTTGCTGCTTGTTGAGAACAACATACAAATGCATCAACAGTTGCTGTATAAATATTATTTAATCCTCGTGGTTTGAGTTTCATATATTTTCCATATCCACCAACTACCGCTCTTCCATAGATCATTGCATTGGAGATAAAATAATCAATGGTTTCAAAATCTTCATCAATTTTTGCAAATAACTCTTTGGCTGTTTCTGGTTCTAAGATATTATAGGAGTAGTATCTTGCTTTTATCCCAAAGCTACTCTGAAGATCATTGGCTATATTTTTTGCGATCTCTTCATTTGAGTTATAGGTAAAAGCGACATTGATCCCCTCTTTTGCAAAGCGATACGCACACGCTTTTCCTATCCCTTTGGTTGCTCCTGTTATCACTACTGTTTTTTGATTTGACATAGTATAAATTACCTTTAAATGATTAAAATTTTTGGATTATATCAAAAAAATACTAAAGGGTACTTCAATCGTTATAATCTCCTTTTTAATTTTTTTATTCTATAATAAAAAATGAAAAAATATGATTTAAAAGTTTTGGCTATTATTTTTATAATTGGTATGGTGGTATTTCTAGTATCAGATACAATTACGCAGAATAAAACTCAAGCTATAAAAAATCAAAAATACAAAATATATGCTCAAAATATACAAGATGATATAAAAAATCTTATAGCGAGCAAACAAGAACTTACCTACTCTATTGCTCTATCATTATCTAAAAGTGACACTTTAATAAGAGCATTGCGTACAAATGATTCATCACTGATCAAGCTCAAAGAGTTTTCACAACAACTATCCCACACAACTTCACTTCAAAATGCGTGGTTTCAAATCAACGATAAAAAAGGAAGATCATTTTATAGAAGTTGGCGAAAAAGTGGTGGAGATCTTACAAATATTCGACCTGATCTTGTAAAAATGCTTGAAAAACCAAAAGTGATGAATACCATAAGCACTGGAAAGTTTGATATGACATTCAAATCGATGGTTCCTATTTTTAGTGAAGATAATAGTGAGTTTTTAGGGGTATTTGAGCTTATAACCCATTTTAATTCTATAGTTCAACAGTTGTATGATAGTAGTAAAGTGCATAGTGTAGTTTTAGTGGATAAAAAATATAAAAAACAGCTCATTGATCCTTTTAGCAAAACATTTGTGAAAGATTACTATGTGGCTAATATCAATGCCAAGCCCGATCTATTGCAATATTTAGGACAAAATGGGGTAGAAAACTTTTTCAATATTACCAAAGATTATCGTATTGATCAAAAACATAATTTTTTTATTGTGACCTATGATATCCCTGATATTCACGGAGATCCTATGGGGAGAATGGTTGCTTTTAAACCATTGGACTCATTGAGTATGGAAGATATTGAGTATGTAAAAAGCAATATGATATTTTATATCGCTTTGATTATATTAGCTTTGGCATTGATTGGGTACTATTTGGTTGTTTCAAAACACACCATGGAGCTTGATGCAAGGGTAAAAAAAAGAACAAAAGAGCTTCACAATGAAAAACAATATATTCAAACTATTTTAGATACCAACCCTAGTATCATCCTTGTTACGAAAGATTCAAAAATAGTAAGAGCCAATAAAACATTTTTGAACTTTTTTGAATACGATCTATTGGAGCAGTTTCAAGCAAATCATCGATGTATTTGTGATTTCTTTTTAAGTATTGATGAGTATCCTTTCGATCAAGACACCCTTGAGATTAATGGGACTCAGTGGGCACAATATTTGGTTGATAATGCAAAAGCAGAACACTTTGTTACTTTAGAGTATAAAGGGGCTGCTTATCATTTGATGATTAGTGCTTTACCTTTAAAAAACAATGATGAAACACTTTTAACATTGCAAGATATTACCGACTTGAGAAATAAAGATAGACTCCTTTTTGAGCAATCAAAACTAGCCTCAATGGGTGAGATGATAGGGAATATTGCTCATCAGTGGAGGCAACCTTTGAGTATTATCTCTTCAGGTGCAACAGGAATGAAGCTTCAAAAACAGTTTGATACACTTACTGATCAAATATTTTATGAGACATGTGACTTGATTGATTCCAATGCCCAGTATCTTTCAAAAACAATTAATGACTTTCGAGATTTTATAAAAGATAACCGAGAGAAAAAACAGTTTATACTCAATGATGAACTAGAAAAGTTTTTAAATCTTGTGAACTCATCTATAAAAACACACCAAATAGAGCTAATACTTGATATTCAAGATAATCTGCATATGGAGGGGTATCCAAATGAGCTTATACAGTGTTTTATGAATTTTTTCAATAATGCAAAAGATGCTTTAAAACAAAAAGATGAAGAGTCTCGAATACTGAAAATTACTGCAAAAAGTCACAATGGATCTGCCCAAATTGTTTTTCAAGATAGTGGAGGTGGGATCGATAAGAAAATAATGGAAAAAATATTTGAACCATACTTTACAACCAAACATCAAAGTGTTGGGACAGGACTAGGTCTTCATATGAATCATAAAATGATAGTTGGAGGGATGAGTGGCTTTATAAATGTTTCTAATAAAAAGTTTGTTTATAACGACAAAAACTATTTTGGAGCGGAATTTGTTGTGGTTTTACCTTTATCGTAGCTTTATATTTATTATTTTATAACAACATCAACTTCATCAATTTGACTTTTTTCAAGATTTGTTGCTGCATATTTTAAGTGCAACTTCTTTTCAAGGAAAAATTTGACTAAATCTTTATCAAGCTCACCATCTTTTACCATAAAAGAGAGTATTTTGATCGATTGGTTCAAGGTATTTGGCTTTTTATAGGGTCTATCCGAAGCGGTTAGGGCTTCAAAGATATCGGCAATAGCAAGTATTCTTGCCTCAAAACTTATCTCATCCCCTTGAAGACCAAATGGATACCCACCACCACAGATTTTTTCATGATGTCCTCCAGCGATAGTGGGTACATTTTTAAGTTTTTTTGGAAAAGGTAAAGAGCTAAGTATATCAAAACTGAGTTTTGCGTGATTGTTGATGATAAACCTCTCTTGATCTGTAAGAGTTCCTTTGACAATACAAAGGTTTTTTATCTCATCATCAGTTAAAAGATTTTGTTTTTCCCCATCGATAGTTATTTGATGTTTTGCTATTTGGTGTACTTTTTCGATCTTCTCTTCAGACATAAACTCCCCACCAAAGTTCATTTGCTCTAGGAATAAAAATTGCTCATCAAGCGTTTTAATCTGCTCTTCATACTCTAAATTTGAAAGCTTATTTTCTAAAAGCTCAATATATTTTTGCTGTTTCAATAGCTCAAATTTGACTTTGATCATATTGATTCGATCATAAATAGTTTCAAGCTTGGTTGCTTTGTCTACTACATGATCTGGAGTAGTGATCTTCCCAACATCATGCATCCATGCTGCTACATCTATCTCTTTAAGTTGTACTTGATCAAAATGTTTATCTTTGAAGACTCCTGTGTTATCCTCATTGATTGCGTGAGCGATATCCAAAGCAATTTCGGAGACTCTATTGATATGCCCTTGGGTATATTTTGATTTTTCCCCAATAGCTGTAGCGATCGCTTG
>JAGYNS010000046.1 GCA_018399655.1 Campylobacterales bacterium | reverse complement strand
CACTAAGCAAACTTCCCTGCGGTAAAAGTTTTGCAGCAATAGACCCCATAATAGATGAAGTAGCAAAGCCTAGCACTCCAATCACCGCATTGGCTGTAGCACTAAACTTTGGAAATATCTCTAGTACAAGGGAGATAGTATTGCCAAATATCATCCCAAGGGAGCCCACAAATCCCATCAAAAATAGGATACTAAAAAAAAGAGTAGCATCGTTGAAGTTACTGTTTAAGCTTAAAAACAAAGCACTTACAATCTGTGTGAGCATACCAGCGAAAACAAGTTGTTTACGATCAAAATAGTTTAGTAAGAACATATTGAGTCTATTAAAAAACATCAACATCGCTACATTCATAGCAAAAAAAAGTGTAAATAAGTTTTTATCAAGGGTATAATAATCCATATAGATAAATGAGGATTTTGTGATAAAAACAAACATCCCACTCATGGCAAACGCAGCACCCATCGCAAGAAAAAATGCAATAGGATTGCTTAATACTTTGTAATAATCTTGAAATGGGTTTTGCTCTTTTGTTTTAGGTGAAGTTTCAGGCAAAAGTTGAATCCAAAAAAGCACTAAAAAAGCATAAGAGGCTAAAAATAAAAAGATATATTCCCAACTAAAATATTCAAGGATTATCGCTCCAACTGCTGGAGCAATAAGGGGTGCTATCATCATAATCATTGCTACAAATGAAAGCATTTGTGCACTTTTTTGTCCAGTAAAATTATCTCTAATGATTGCTCCCATATTGACTATAGCAAATCCACCACCTACAGCTTGCATAAAACGGTAGATCCAAAATTGTTCAACGGAGGGTGCAAAAGCGATAAGAAGTGAAAAAACTATATAGGTAACTAAACCGACATTGATCATTATTTTTCTTCCATAACGATCAGACAAAGGTCCCCCTATAAGTTGTCCCAAGGATAAACCTATGAGATAAAGGGTCAAAGTAAGCTCTATATGGCTAAGCGCCGTTTGGTAGTGTTCACTGATACTTACAATTGCAGGGAGATACGCATCAACTGCAAATGGGCTAATAGCAGTAAGTGAAGCTAGTAGATAGGGGAAACCTTTTGGAAGATCTTTTTTCATAAGTGCCTTTTTTATAGATAAGTGCTTAAAAGTGAAGTTTAGCAAACAAAAGGTAAAAGCTTCTCTACACACAACCCCATAGCGGTACTCTCATACCCATCTACTTTTTTTATATAAGGTTTACAAAAGCCCTCTACCATAATAGCTCCAGCTTTCCCCATACACTCGCCACTATTTATATACTCTTGCATATCTTGAGGGTCAAATTTTTTAAAATGATATGTGGTCGTTGAGATATCAAATATTTCTGTATCAAGGGATTTGAATATCATACATGAGATGATGCTCACCTCATTGCCACTTTGAAGTTCAAGCATCCTTCTTGCGTCCTCTTTATCTTTTGCTTTTCGCAAGAGTTGTCCACCTGAAGTGACAACAGTATCTGCTACAAGTAGAGGCATATCATCGCACCCAAACTTTTTAAAAAGCTCTTCAAATTTCCCTTTGGTAGCTTCTATTACAAACTTTTTTGGATCAGTTGTAGTGATACTCTCCTCATCAAACTCTCCACCATTTTGGACAAACTTTATTCCGTGTTGTTGAAGTAGTAATGCTCTTGTGGTAGAATTTGAACCAAGTCGTATCAAGAAAGTACCTCTAAAGATTGTTGTGCTATTGCCAACTCTTCATTAGTTGCAATGGTCAAATGCACCAGATCAAATTTATCAGTTGAGCTGTAGATCTCTTCTCTTACTAGTTGACTATGCTCCCCAATCCCACCTGTAAGTACTATCGCATCTACATTTTCAAGTATCATCAAATAGCTTCCAATATATTTTTTAATACGATAGATAAAGATATCAAGGGCTAGTTTTGCATGGCTATTTCCTTTTTCAATTAGCTTTAAAACCTCTCTTAGGTCACTTGTCCCACATAGCCCTTTGAAGCCACTTTTTTTATTTAAAATGGTATTGATCTCATCCCTGCTACATCCAAGTTTTTCCTCAAGATAAAACACTAGTGATCCATCAATATCTCCACATCGTGTCCCCATCATCAACCCCTCTAGAGGAGTAAACCCCATAGAGGTATCGATACTTCGACCATTTTTTATAGCACACGCACTAGCACCATTTCCAAGATGCAAAGTGATAAGATTGCATTGATCTAATTGTTTTCCCAATTGCTTTGCTGCTTGAGATGCCACAAACTGATGACTAGTCCCGTGAAATCCATATTTTCTAATATGATATTTTTCGTAATACTCATATGGAAGTGGATAAAAACTGGCACACTCAGGGATAGTTTGATGAAATGCAGTATCAAATACGGCGATTTGTGGGGTGTTTGGAAGGATATTTTTTACCGCTTTTATCCCCTCTAAATTTGCAGGATTATGCAAAGGAGCTAGCTCACACAGTATCTCAATCTTTTCTATTACAGCTTCATCTATAAGGGTAGCACTATCAAAAAAATCTCCCCCATGAACTACCCTATGCCCTACACAAAAGATATCTTTAGGATCATCTATAAGGTGTTCTTCTTGAAGTTTATTCAAAATTCGATCGATCCCCTCTTTATGATCTTTTACCTCCTCTTTGATACCACTTTTAAGCTCAGTTAGAGTCTGCTTATCAAAAAGTTTGTATTTTATTGAGGAGCTTCCACTATTAAGTACTAAGATCTTCATTTTTTCCCTTTTTTTGTTGGTGTCCCTTGGGCTTGAATCGCTGTGATTGCAATGGTGTTGACAATGTCACTTACCAAGCACCCTCGACTTAGATCATTGATAGGTTTATTGAGCCCTTGTAAAATAGGACCAATAGCCACCGCACCACTACTTCTTTGAACTGCTTTATAAGTATTATTCCCAGTGTTAAGATCAGGAAATATAAGAACATTGGCATCACCTGCTACTTTTGAGTTTGGCAACTTTGAAAGGGCGACACTTTTTTCAATAGCGGCATCATATTGAATAGGACCCTCCACTAAAAGTGAGCTATCCTCTTGAAGGATTTTGGTGGCTTCTTTTACCTTTTGGACATCTGCTCCACTTCCACTTTCCCCTGTAGAGTAAGAAAGCATCGCTACTTTTGGTTCTATCCCAAACGCTTTGGCTGTTTTGGCACTACTTTTAGCTATACTTGCTAGCTCACTAGCTGTTGGGTCAAGATTGATCGCACAATCTCCATACACTAATACTTTTGTATCTAAGCACATAAAAAATACACTTGAAACTATTGGGGTATCAGGAGTGGTTTTGATGATCTGTAAAGCTGGGCGTACGGTATCTGCTGTTGTAGAGATACTTCCACTTACCATCCCAGAAGCGTGTCCCATATGTACCAACATAGTAGCAAAATAGTTGTTATTGGTTTGTAAGATTTCTAAAGCTTGCTCTTGCGTGATCCCTTTATGTTTGCGTATTTTTGCAAATTCAACTGCCAAACTATCAATATAGCTACAATCCATAGGATCGATAATAGTAGCTTTTGAGATATCTATCCCTAAAAGTTGTGAGCGTCTTTGTAGCTCTTGAGGTTCCCCTAATAAAATGATATCAACTACATTTGAATTAAGAAGTATCTCACTTGCTTTGAGTATCCTTTCATCTTTGGCCTCAGGAAGTACGATGGTTTGTTTATTTTCTCTTGCTCTTTTTAAAAGGCTATATTCAAACATAATAGGTGTAACGATATGAAAAGAATCAATTTGAAGATGCTCTTCAATCGCTTCCATATCGACACAGTTATTGAAAAATCCCTCTATTAAAGATGTTTTTTGACTATTGTTTGATCGTAAAATTGCTTTGATATTGGAGACTTTTTTAGCGATTTCGAATGTGGTTTGCTTTACTTGAAGGACTGGAATATGTTCACTAAATCCTTGAAGAATCTTTTTGATAGATTTTTTAAGTTTTATATTTCCAGTAAGAAGCATACAGCTTATTGTAGGAACTGTTTTGGAGTGAATAGCAGCAATAGAACCTACAATGATATCAATCCTATCTGCAGGGACTATGATCAGATCTTGATCATCAATATACTCAAGATAGTTTTCAAAGCTCATCGCTCCTATTTTAATATTATTGATTGTTTTGTGAAGATCTTTTTCCTCCCCTATAATCATCTCAGCTTTAAGAGATTCTTGAATATCAGCAATAGTCAAATTTGATATGGCAGGCACCTCTTGGATACAATAAAGTAAATAAGATGTTTTGGTCTTTTTTATTTTCTCTTTGCAGCTTGGATCAATTCGATTGACAAATGTAGCAAAATGGTTTGCACCACTTGATTGGATTGTATGGGCTTCTATGGATATATCTTCCAAAATCTGTTCACACGATTTGTTTTTTCCATTGAGCACCCCTATAACGGGGGTGTCAAAGTTTTTAGCAAGTTCAAGATTGATATCAAAATCGATATCCATATGCAAACTCTCTTTGCTTACCCCTTGGATCAAAACAAAGTCATATTCACTTTTGAGTTTTTCATATTTTTCTATAAGTATCTCATAGAGTTTTGTGGTTTTATTTTTTGAGATAAGCTTTTTAGCCTCTTCATTTGTAACCCCAAAGCAATCTTGTGGATCAAGATCGAGTTTAAAATTATTGATAATAAGATCAATATCATTATTTGGTAAATAAGAGACTATGGGTCTAAAAAAAGCAACTTTTTTATATTTGCGTTTGAGCATTGCCATAAGCCCATAAGAGATGATCACCGCACCAGATTCAAACTCTAGCTGTGATATGTAAAGTGATTGTAGTTTCAAAATAACACCTTTTTAAAGATTTTTGTACTGGGTATTATAAACTAAAAAAGTTACAATTTAGTTCTGAGCTTTTTCTATATCTCTTTCATATCGATACACCATAAAATCAAAAAGTGTAGCCCCTTTATTTTGTCGTAAAAATGCCCACATCTCAAGAATCCGAAACCCCACTTTATAAAATGCTACAAAAGGGATCATATAGCTAAAAAGTGTTTCAAAGGCTCTGTTTGGATAGTATAGATCTACTTGCTCTTTTAGCTGGGTTAGCTTTTCATGCTCTTCACTTACTTTAATCACATCAGTACTTTTGATAACATTAAATGCCAAAATAAGATTTATCACAAACATCAAAGCATTTAAATTCCAACCAATGATAAATATCTCTGTGTATGTCATCGCTTATAAAACTCCATTGTATAAAATTGAAAAAATATTATACCAAAGAGTTGTATGGATTTAAATAAACTGTTAGATTTAAGAATAATTTACTAGTTTAATATAGAAGTTTGAAATTTTACAAATGGCAATCTAGGATTGATTTGTTTGGATCCACTATATACTCATAGCCGCTATAAATGGTATAGATTCCAAAAAGTATCACGGCAATACTTGCAAACTTTATCATAATATTTCGTACCCCTGATTGTTTAAAAAGTCCTACAAAAAATCCAAGTGAAAAGAGTGCTGGAATAGTACTAATACCAAATAGAAACATCACCACCCCTCCCCAAAAAGGATCAGCGGTACTAGCAGCAGTGATTGCAAAAAAATAGACAAAGCCACACGGTAAAAGTCCGTTGAGCATCCCTAGAAGAAAAAAGCTAAACAATGACCCACTATGAAGCAAACTTCTAAAAGTTTTTTGGTACCAAGAGCTTTTTGATACACTGTGTTCTACCAAAGTTAAAAATTTTATTTTTCCAAGGAGTGAAAATCCAGCTAAAAGCATAAAAAGCCCAGCTATAAGCAGCAATATACCATTGGTTATATTTGAAAAAGCGATCACTCCCCCTAAAAACCCAAATAAAACCCCTAGCAAAACATAGGTTAAGACTCTCCCTAAAGAGTAGTTAATATGGGCAAATGATTGTTGTGTTTTACTCCAATTGTTTTGAACTTTGGTACTTGAGTATGCCATCACTATACCACCGCACATCCCAATGCAGTGTCCAAATGAGCCTAAAAAAGCGATGGTCATAATAGAAAGAATGCTCACTGTTTCCATTTAGTTATTCTCCATTATATATTTTGAGTATGCTGGGTTTGACATATTTTCCCCCCGTAACATTCTAAGTCGCATCTGCTGAAAATCGATCAAATTCTCTTTGGGGTTTTCATAGGCTCCAAAACCGTATCTCATAGGGGTTTGATCATTGACACTGTAGTGGGCCTTGTATCCATCGATCCATTTTTTGGTATCTTTTGTATAGACCCATATCACCGCATCTTTGGCAAACTTTTTATCTTTGAGCCAATTTACCATCCCACCATGATCATGAAAAAACCAAGTTTTCCCATCTGGGGCGATCACTTGTGAAGCGTAGGAGATATCATCTATATCCATCCCACAGTCACTATCTTGATACTGCCCTAAAACTATTTCAAGTGGCTTTTTCTCAAAATTACCTTCCACTACTACTACGGTTTTTGATGCGTTGTGGTTGGATACGATAATAAATCCTACCACAAATATAAAAATAACCACAAATAAAACTTTTAATACGATATCTTTCATGTTATAAAAAAACTCCATTGATGAAATAATACCCAACAACATAGGCAGTACAGATTATTACAAAAACTGTATTAAAAACTGTACTATAATAAAAATATTTTTTTAGTGTTTGACCAATAAAGAGATGTAAAATAAAATTAACCATCCCAAAAAAAGTTCCTAAAAACAAAGATCCCCATATCACATATCCTACAAAATAGTATTCACTTTGTAGCATGCAAAAAGGGCAGATATGGGTTGGGAGTTGATACACATAAGTTCCAAAAAAATAGGTTACTACATAATATCCAAAATAAAGAAATAATATTGAAGCAAGGAAGCTAAAAAATCGGTTTTTTTGAATATTGGCGATGATAACGAGGGCAAATATGGTATAAAATAAAATCAAAAGGGTCTGGGTATTTATCCCAAAAGGCAAAGGATCACTGCTCCCACTTACTCCAAATATCACAGAGCAACACTGTACAGGAACATCAGTCGATATATGGGTAAAGTAAAGAATCTCCACAATAAACTCTACAAGGATTAAACTAAATATCACCAATGAAAAAAGGAGTTTTGTTTTGATAAAAGGGTAGTCTAAATCGGAAATATCAAGTTTATTGACAATCAACCAAATCCCAACTATAAAAATAATAAATATTTTAAAACCCAATAAAAAATCGCCATATTCGTTCGCTCCAACCACCCCAGCAGCACACATCGCACCGTGTACTACATTTGAGAGGCTATTGAGTGTAAAAGCAAAGTATGGCAGAAGAATAATCTTTGCCACTAAAGAGAAAAAGAGTATCAATACTATTAAATAACTCTTTTTTTCAAGGGCATATTGGGAGGCACTTGTGGAGCTAAAATCCCATTTTTTATAAATATAAACCCCAAAAATTGAAGCTAAACCTTGCATAAGTAAAATCAAAAATCCAGCAACAATAAGTATAATCACATTGTGCTGTAAAAGTATATCACTCATCAATACAACCATCGTGTATATGAACGATTTTATCTACACAATCTAAGGTGTCAAACAAACTATCATGAGTAGAGACAAGGATAGTTTTCCCTAAAGTTTTTAGCTCTTGTAGGATCGCTATAAGTTTTTGAGAATTGGTGCTATCAAGATTTGCTGTGGGTTCATCAAGTAGAATGATATTTGGATCATTGACCAAGGCTCTTGCTATGGCAACTCGCTGTTTCTCTCCCCCCGATAGTTTTTTTGTAATCTCATGCAGTTTATGGGAGATATTGGCTATTTTCATAGCACGAGCCACTTTTTGTTCAATCTGTTTTGAACTTAGAGCTAAAGGGATTAGCGGCACAGAGATATTGTCAAATACACTTAAATCATCTATTAGATGAAAAGATTGAAACACAAATCCTATAGAGTTGGCTCGAAAATTTGACAGATGCAGATCAGGCAGTTTGGCGATATGTTTCTCTTCTACGATTATCTCACCACTTGTGGGTTTGTTCATCCCCCCTATGATAGATAGAAGAGTTGATTTGCCACTCCCACTTATCCCTTTAAGTACCACCATACTGTTTGGCAACACCTCAAAGTTTATGTTTTTTAAAGCTACAAACTCATTTTGTAGCCCTACATTGTAGATTTTGTTCAACCCTTGTATTTGTATCATCGCAAGCTTTCCTCTATATCGCGTGTGGCTATTTTCCAAGCGGGGATTAAAACAGAAGCTATAAAAAAGATCATAAAAAACAAAAACAAACTTAATAGCATAGAAAACTCTATATAAGGGGCAAACGATATGGAGTGTTGTAGATTGTGAGAGCCTAGAAAAATATCGGCTAAAAGTGGTGCATCAAAAATAAAAACAAACAAATACGCCATAATCACCCCTAGTAAAAAGCTAAAAATCGCCACAGTAGAGCTTTCAAATACTTTAAGAAGGATAATCGCTTTGATACTCCACCCAGTAGCTCGCAAGATCGCTATCTCTTTTTTATCACTTGAGTTTATCATAGAGTATCGTTGGTATAAAATTAAGCAAAATGAGAAAAGGACAATGATAAATAAAATCAAAAAAAATCCACTTGTATAGTTGTATAGATTGGTATAGCTTTTTTCCAAATCCTCTTTGGTGATGATCTTTAGGTCGTGATGTTTTTTCAAAAGTTCTGTTTTAAGATTGATCCACTCCGTATCGTTTGGAACATCAAGAATTATATCGGTTGATTTCTCTTTTTCTATCCCTAAAATTTTTCGAGCCAAATCGATCTCCATCAAAATCAGATCATTGGAGATGATATCGCTATTTTTAGGCATTGTATCAAAATCATAACTTTTGATATCAAGTTGTGGTGTCAAAAAGTTATAATACTCTTTTTATAATAGTTTGTATCAAAAATCCTTGACACCATTTCCAATGATCATAATCTTCACTCATAAACTTTTATGCATATCGATGTTATCAAAAACTTTTACTTTTGAAGAGGTATATTCATCAAAGAGATCAACCCCTACAATGGTAAAATCTATAGTCACTAGCCAGATGATAATACTCCCCATAAACACGTGCGGTTGAATATGTGAAATTCCTCTTATATCTCTAACCGTCAACCACTCATTTGGGATATCATCACGATTACCAAAAGACGAATTTTGGACTACAAAATCACTTTGGGTGTGTACAACTTACCAATTGATGTTTAAGCGAGGTGCTTATAAACATCACTGAAACCAAAAAGGGTAATCAATAAAGTTGCAATAAAAAAAAAATAGCAATATGTTTGGTTCGATGCTGATACACTAACAAAAAGAAAATTGAAAAATGTTTTATTGATCATAAACAAATCTTTTGTATTGAATTTGGGGCATTTGGGGGTGAAGTTTTTTTGGATCATCAAAATCAAATCGTGATCCATAAACAGAAGTACTAAAAGCAAGATATGGCAAAGTAGTTAAACTTGCCATATCTAAAGCTTTTGAATTGTCAAAAGTATGATAGCTGTATTGGCTATGCAATACTACAAAGCCAAACAATGCTAAAAGAGTAAAAAAACTATATAAAAATTTTTTATATATCACAATCCCTCTATTTATCAAGTCCAAAAACTAGCTCTGGTGTAATTTGCTCAAATGTAAGTATCTGCTTTCCGTTGTAGTTTTTACTAAAAGCTACTGCATCCTCTTTGGTTGCAAATGGGATAAGCTCTTTCCCCATAGGTCCATACACAGAAGCACCTATTACAAAAAACGCTTTTTTTGCATCAAGTTGGCTAAGTGTATAATAATCAGTCACTAAAATTGTAGCAAAATCATCTTTAGAGTAGTTGTGATGGTAGCTTTTTGCTTCAAATATAAATTTGAACATATCTTTTGTTCCATCATAATAAAACTCTTTTCCATCACTTAGTTTAGTATATGCTACCCATTTTGGATATTTTGCTACAAACATCCCACACACTGGACATTTTGTATCAGCTGGGACTGCTATAGGGTTTGATTTTTTCATTTTCATCCCTGAGTTTTTCCCCCACATATACCCCATAAGAGCCTCTTTGTCATCTTTTTTAAGTTTTGGACAAGTGGTCTCAATAGCATCTTTGAGCTCTTTGAAAGATTGGTGTTTTTTTGTTTTTAATGATTTGCATACTCTTTGGTGGATATTTTCACCTCTTTTTAAAAAATTTGGATCTTTTTTTGATTTGATATAGAGCTGAATCTCTTCATTTTGTCCATACATCTTTTCAAATTTATCAAGTCTTACATCCCAAACATAAAGCATAACCGCTTGAAGTTGTCCATCTTTTAGGTCAGCACCACAAAGATTTTCCTCTTTGATGATCGATTTCATCTCCCCCATGGTGTGAGCGTCAATTTTGTCTATAGCTTCTTTATTACATTTTTTATTATAGAGTTTTTCCCCCATTTTATACATCTTTGAGCTTCTTTTGTTGTATACCATTGCCGTATCTTTTGCAAAATCTAAAAGAGCAATTTTGTATGCCTCATCAAAGCTTTTAACCTCTCCACCATTTTTTTGCTCAAATGCAATAGCATCTTCGATTTTTTCAAAAGCATATTTACTAGTCATACTCATGGTTCCATTTACAGAGCTCCCTACCACATAATATGCTTTTTTAGCATCGATAAATTTGAGTGAATTTACATCCACTACAAGAATCTCTTTGATCGTATCATGCTTATCTTTTAAAACAGTAAGCTCCATCTCCTCAACCAAACAATAGATACTACAATATTGTCTACTTGTACCATCATTGAGTTTTACAGCATGATTTGTTTTGTAAAACTTAGGTAGATGCATACCACAGTTTGGGCAATAAAGCTTATCTTTTCCCTCTTGAAGCAAAGTTGCCTCTTTGAGTGGAACGGTTTGAAACATTTTGTGTTGGTTTGCAGACGCAACCGTAGCTACCATAATGAGTAATGATAGAATTGATTTTTTAAACATTGTGATCCTTTGTTAAAATAATTTGCATATTGTACAATCTGTTTGTTAATTGATTGTTAAATAGCTATTAAAAGAAGATAATTTTACCCTTTTATCAAATCTGAATCATCA
>JAGYNS010000045.1 GCA_018399655.1 Campylobacterales bacterium | reverse complement strand
CTTTTCCATACAGATACCAGTATCCATCAAAAGTGGTTATTTTGATAGGTTCTAGATATCGATATTTTTTATTATGGTAAAACTCCACTTGGTATCTATTGGCTATAGCATCTTGAAGATTTTTGACTATATCTATTTTGTCATGGATATCTTCTATATCAAGTCTTGAGTAGATAGGATTATTGTGGGTATTGGATATTTTTTTAAAAAGATTATTGACTCTTGTATGGATAAGATTGCTCATTGATGATCCAAACTCTTTTAGAATATCTAAGATGATCTCATCCTCATAATCAAGAGTTTTATCTATTTCGTACCCATCTTTGACTTTCCATTTGTGTCCTACTTTTTCTATGGGAAAGATATAGACCAGCCTTTCGTTAAAATCCCTTTGGATAGTCTTGGTCGTTACATTGAACTCATCTGCGAGGTCTTTGACGCTTAGAGCCTCACCCTCTCTTAGCCTTCCCCATATAGTAGTAAGACGATAGAGGATCTTGTCATAATCATGTTTTTTCATAGGTTACCTTTTCGGACATTATATTTTCCAAAAAGTATAGTATATTTTTTCTAAAGAGCCAATTGAACTTAAGCATTTCCCCTTATCTGTTCAAGTTTGAGCTGCTCTTTTTGAAGAGCCAGTTGTAAAAATATATCACTAATGATATACTTTCCAGTTGCTACTTTTTTGATAAGTCCCATCTCCTCTAGTGAGCCTTTTATGATATATGAAGTTCGTGAATCTATATCGAGTAGCGTTTCATTTGCTATTGCTATTAATTGATCCATATGATGTTTTTTTGTTTTTGCTTTTGCTATAAGCTCATCTATATAGGCTTTGTTCGAATCAATTGTTGCAAGAAGATTATCAAATAAAAACTGATCAGATAGTTTTTTTATTTTTTCTATAATACTATTGACATATACATTTTTCAAGTACTGCATAGAATAATCAGGATGCCCTTTTAAAAACTCTAAGAAAAATTTCAGATTGTTTATCTCTATAGATTGTTCTTGAAATACTTTTTGAGTATATTCAAAAAGTTCTTCAATATCTAAAGGGGGGAGATCAATAATTTGAGCAAAGTGAAAAAATGGTGATGATTTATTTTCAAAGATTTTTGTCATGATAGATTCAATACTACCTAAAAATACATAGGTCACATTTTTATGGTGTTGCATTACTGATCTACATTTTTCTAAAATATTTTTAGAAGTAACTTTAAGAATATCTTGAAACTCATCAAGTACAAACTGTACAATAATCCCTTTTTTCAGAGCTATTTTCTCTACAACATCAAGAGCGTGTAAAAAATATTCTATCTCATCTGTTTGTTGCTCTTGAATCTCTAAAGTAAGCTCCCCTATATCTTCAAGTGAAACAGACTTAAGTGTTTTAAGAAGTGAAAAAACAGATTTTTTGGAAGCTTGGATAAAATTATCAACTCCTGAAAACCCATACGCTTGGTTGAGTATCTCTTCACTTAAAGTTGTAAGATTACTAAATCGTCTAATATCGATATACAAAAAATTGTATTTTTTTTTCTCCTCAAGTAGGTGCTTTACTAAAGATGTTTTACCAAATCTTCTAGGAGCTTTTATCATAATACTTTGTTGCTGGTCAATATGTATTTTAAACATGGGAAGATGCTTTTTTCTATCTATAAAATCATCTCCTGTAACAGGCTTTCCTATCCCAAACATTTCAACTCCTCCAAAACTCATATCATATAATTTATATGACAATTTATTTTTATGATTATCCTATCATATAATTTATATGATACAGTTGAAAATACTCACTTTTTACAATTTTGCTATCTGTTAAGTACTGTGTAACCTTTTTGAAATCTAATTTGAGTATAATAGTAAAATTTTATAAAAAACCTAGGAGATTCATGCCTTCAAATCTTGCATTAGCTTCAGCGGTAATATTAGTTTTAGTTATAGCACTGCCTGTAGTGTTTCACTTGACGCGGTATCTAGGAGCCAAAAGTGACAATCCCCGTAAAAACGAGCCATATGAGAGTGGGATTCGTCTAACTCATAAAGATCCACATGATACTTTCAATATCAAATTTTACACGGTCGGAATTATCTTTATTCTTTTTGATGTGGAGATCCTTTTTATGTTTCCATGGGCCATTGAGTTAAGAGAACTTGGTTGGCATGGAGTCATTGTAATGTTTGTTTTTCTTTTCATTTTAATTGTAGGGTTAGTTTATGAATATAAATCAGGAGTGTTAAAATGGACTTAAGCAATCATAGTATTCTAGGAGATGCGGTAGTTACTACACGACTTGATGCAGTAGTAAACTGGGGAAGACAATCCTCTTTATGGCCTTTTGTATTTGGGACGGCGTGTTGTGCTATTGAGTTTATGGCAACGGCAGCTAGTAGATATGATATCTCACGATTTGGAGCGGAAGTGCTTCGATTTTCTCCTAGGCATGCTGATCTTTTATTTGTGGCTGGGACTATTAGCTACAAGCAAGCCCCAATTTTAAAACAAATTTATGATCAGATGCCTGAGCCTAAATGGGTGGTATCTATGGGGGCTTGTGCGTGTAGTGGTGGTTTTTATGACAACTACACCACTTTGCAAGGGATCGATGAGATAGTTCCTGTGGATGTATACATCGCAGGATGTCCTCCACGACCTGAAGCTATTTTAGATGCTGTTGTGCAGATTCAAAAAAAGATGTGGAAAGAGCCAGCTCTTGAGTTGCAAGATCATGGGGATTTTAAAGGGAAACTTGATGACTGATCTACATATAATATCTTCATCAAACCTTTATGAAACAGTACGGGATCTTCAATCCAATCACGGATATAGCTTTCTTTTAGATATTGTTGGAGTTGATTATCTTGAGTATAAAAACCACCAAGGGGAAAGATTTGCTTTGCTGTACCACTTTAGACATGAAGAGTTTGCTAAAACCTATTCTATAAAAGTGATGGTTGAAGATGAAAAAAAAGGGGTTCAAACTATCACAGATCTTTTTCAAGCAGCCAATTGGATGGAGCGAGAGGTATGGGATCAGTATGGGATCAATTTTATAGGTCACCCTCTTTTAAAAAGAGTACTCAATCACAATGAATTTAAAGGGCACCCTTTAAGAAAAGATTATCCTATTACTAAAGGGCAATATTGCACCACTACGCAAGATATGATGGATGAGATGGAGCCACTTTTACAGCAACGAAATCTTGATATTGTACGAGACAACTTAATGATACTAAACCTTGGACCATCACACCCAGCTAGTCATGGAACTATACGAACGATGGTGGCTCTTGATGGAGAGAAGGTAATGTGTGGAGCGAGCGAAATAGGATACTTACACCGTGGATTTGAAAAGTCATGTGAAAACCATACTTACAACCAAATAGTACCCTATACTGATAGGCTCAATTACTGCTCTGCTATTATGAATAATATCGCGTATGTCAAAACTGTAGAGGATATGCTAGGAATCACCTTGCCTGATCGTGGGGTTTTTATCCGTGTGATCTTAAGTGAACTCTCACGAGTGATTGATCACCTTGTGTGTTTGGCTGCTGCACTGCTTGATATGGGGGCTCAGACCAACTATTGGTATCTGTTCAATCCACGAAATGATGCCTATGATTTTTTAAGTAAGCTCACAGGAGCTAGACTTACCAATAGCTACACAAGAGTGGGCGGTATGACCCATGATTTTCATGATGGCTGGGAAGATGAGCTAGAGCAAGTACTCAAAAAAATAGAAAAAGGGATAGATCAAACCTTGTTGATGGTAGAGAAAAACAGAATTTTTCAAGACCGTACCCAAAATATAGGGATCTTAAGTGCCAATGATGCGATAAATCTAGGATACACAGGACCAAACCTACGAGCAAGCGGAGTACCTTATGATTTACGATTTGACAAGCCGTATGATATGTATGATCAGTTTGACTTTGAGCTTGTGGTGGGTTCTACTGGAGATGTCCATGATCGATTTATGGTGCGATTTTATGAGATGATTGAGAGTATTAAGATTATTCGCCAAGCGAAAAAAAATATCCCCCAAGGGGCTATAAATGTAGATGATCACGCTGTTACGCTACCTAAAAAAGAGCAAGTATACAATACTATTGAAGGGGCGATGAACCAATTTAAACTGATCTATGAAGGGATCAAAGTCCCTGCTGGAACTTATTATGGAGCGTATGAAGCTGCCAATGGGGAGTTAGGGTTTAGTATCATAAGTGATGGAAGTGGAACTCCATATAGAGTAAAAGTACGCCCACCAAGTTTCCTTCATATGCAAGGGTATCCCAAGCTTATAGAAAATTTTCAAGTAGGAGATGCGATTATCACTTTAAGTAGTCTCAATATCATCGCAGGGGAGATGGATCGATGAGTTTTACCTTTACAGATCATAACCTTCAAAAAATAGAACAACTCAAAACACAATACCCAAAGCCCCAGGCTTTATCTTTGCCACTTTTATGGATGGCTCAAGAGCAGCAAGGATATATCTGCATGGAAGCGATTGAAGCTATTGCCAAAATTTGTGAAACTTTTCCTATGGATATCTATAAAGTAGCCACATTTTATACGATGTTTCAGCTTGAGCCTATTGGGAAATACCATATTCAAGTATGCAAAACCCTTTCATGCAAGCTTTGTAACCAAAAACAGATACTCAACACCATAGAAGATATTTTGCAAATAAAAGTTGGGCAAACCACCCCTGATCAAAACTTTACTCTCTCCCTTGTGGAGTGTTTGGGCTCATGTGGTACCGCTCCTGTGATGCAGATCAATGATACTCTGTATGAAAATCTCACCCCACAAAGTGTATCTTCCATACTCCAAGAACTTCAAGGGGTTCAATCATGATGCAAGAGATAAAAATTGTAAGCAAAAGATTTGATATCGAAAATTCCCATACTTTAGAAGCGGTCAAAACCCATGGTGCGTATAGCTGGCGTGATCAGCTTTTTGAGATGACACAAGATCAGATCATAGAGATGATCAAACAAAGTGGGTTAAGAGGAAAAGGTGGAGGTGGTGCAAGTGCTGGGGACAAATGGGCACTGATGCCACTTGAAAATGAGCAAAAAAATATCCTAGCGGTCAATTGTGATGAGAGTGAACCTGGGACTTTTAAAGATAGACAGATCATCTCAAAAGATCCCCATTTGCTTATTGAGGGGATTATTTGTACTTGCTATGCTATCAATGCCAATAAAGCCTACATCTATATCCGTGGAGAGTATAAGCAGTTTCAAGATATTTTGCAAAATGCTATTGATGAAGCGTATCGTGAAGGGATTTTGGGAGAAAAAGTTTTAGGAGATGAGAGCTTCTCTTTAGATGTAGTTATCCATCGAGGTGCTGGGGCGTATATCTGTGGAGAGAAGTCTGCCCTTTTAGAATCAATGGAAGGCAAAAGAGGACACCCACGACTCAAACCTCATCAAAAAGAGTGTGAATGGTATTTTGGGATACCTACACTTGTAAACAATGTAGAAACCATAGCAACGGTTCCTTTTATCATACAAAATGGTGCTGATGCCTACAAAGCATTTGGAACGGAACAATCCCCAGGCACTCTTTTATTTGCTCTTAGTGGTCATGTAGCTACCCCTGGGGTATATGAAGTCCAGTTTGGCACTTCTATGATGGAGTATATCAATCACTATGGCGGTGGAATCAAAAATGGCAAAAAACTCAAAGCGGTGATCCCTGGTGGAGCTTCTACAAAAATACTCACAGCCGATGAAGTACAAAATGCAAAGCTTGACTATGAATCGATGCGAGCATTAGGCTCAAGCTTAGGTACTGGCGGTATGATCGTGATGGATGAAGATACCAATATGGTGGAAGCTTTAAAAAACCTTCTAGAGTTTTACCGACATGAATCGTGTGGACAATGTACTCCATGTCGAGAGGGGACTGGCTGGGTAGATACTATTATAAAAAATGTTTTAGATGGAGAAGCTTCAAAAGATGATCTTGAAAAAGCACTGGAAGTTTCAAAAACGATGAATGGGCAAACAATTTGTGTATTTGCTCCTGCTGCTTCAGATGTGATAGATGGGTTTATACACAAATTTCGCGATGAATTTGAAAGCTATATACAAGGTGGTGTATCATGAGTTTGATTACAGTGGCTATTGATGATATCCATTACAAAGTTCCAAAAGATGCTTTACTTATTGATGTTTTGATTGAAAATGGGATAGATATCCCCTACTTTTGTTACCATGAAGCGTTAGGAAGTGATGGAAATTGCCGTATGTGTATGGTGGAGATTGAGGGGAAAAAACGACCTCAAATAGCGTGTGATACTTTTGTATGTGATGGGATGACTATACGAACCAAAGGGGAAAAGATCAATAGTGTCAGAAAAAAAATTCTAGAACTAGAGCTTATCAATCACCCTATAGACTGCCCTATTTGCGATCAAGCGGGTGAGTGTAAATTGCAAGATTTTTATATGGACTATGGGCTGTATGACTCCTCTATGAACAAGGAGCAAAAAGTGACCCACAAAAAGCATGTAGATCTAGGATCCAATGTTATACTGGATCAAGAACGATGTGTGCTATGTGCAAGATGTACACGATTTACTTCAAATATCACCAAAACAGGTGAGCTAGGGATTGTCAGTAGAGCAGATCATGCGTGTGTCACAACTATGCCAGGGAAAAAACTTTCAAATCCATATGCGATGAATGTAATAGATCTTTGCCCAGTGGGAGCACTGACGAGCAAAGATTTTCGTTTTGCTCAAAGGGTATGGTTTTTGACCCCAACTGAGTCTATTTGTCAAGGGTGTGCCAAAGGGTGCAATATCTATATAGATCACAACAAACAAAAATATCAAGAAGATACTATCTACCGATTTCGCCCTCGTATCAATAAAAAGATCAATGGACATTTTATGTGTGATGAGGGAAGATTAAGCTTTCATCAGCTTCAAACCAATAGACAAGAGCAATGTTTACTTGATCAAAACAAGATAGAAAACCAAGAGTTTATCATAGCTTTTCATGAAAAAATGAAACAAGCAGATGAGATACTTATAGTTGTAGATGCCAATTTGTATCTTGAAGATATGGCAGCTATCGTAGCTTTTGCCAAAACTATTGGTGCAGATATAGCCGCTCCTACGCAGTGTTATTATGATGAATCTTTTGGGGATCATTGGCTTAAAAATTCATACAGATGTGCCAATAAAAATGGTCTGGATGATTTAGAAATTTCAAGTAAAATCCCAAAACAACAATATGATCTGCTTATTAATTTTAATCATCCAAACACTCAAGAGATACAAGCCTCTTTTAGCGTAAGTTTTCAAACCCATCAACAAAGCACACACTACGATCTCATAGCCCCGATTCCCGTGTATAGTGAACAAAATGGAACTTTGATAAATATTGATGGGATCAAACAGTATTCTAATAAAGCTATTGAGCCACATGAGTCTACTTTCCCTATTCGTCAATGGTTGCATAAAATACAGGAGGTCAACCTATGAGCACTGCTGCAATTATCGTAACCTTGTCATCTATTGTCCTAGCAGCTCTTTTAGCACTTTTGATGATCCCTGTTTTAGTATGGCTTGAGCGAAGAATCGCTGGACTTATCCAAGATCGTATGGGACCCAATAGAACCAATATTGGAGGGTTTCGTCTAGGTGGAGTGATCCAATCTTTTGCAGATGTGATTAAACTTGTATTTAAAGAAGAGTATTATCCAGGGCATATCAAAACTGGACGGTGGCTTTATATCTTAGCTCCAACTATTATGTTTGTCTCTGCACTATTAGCTTTTATGACGATCCCTTTTGCTGATAATTTAGTAGTAGGTGATGAGTCATTTCGTATTCAAGCCCTTCCAGTGGAGTATGGGATACTTTGGTTTTTGGCTATTGGCTCTATTGGGATCATTGGGATTATTTTTGGTGGATGGTTAAGCCACAACAAATACTCCCTTTTAGGAAGTCAACGAGCGAGTTCTCAGATGCTAGGATATGAGCTTCCATTGGGTTTAAGTGTAGTGGCCATGATCATCACTTATCAAACTATAGACTTCAATGCTATGGTTACATGGCAAAGTGGTACGGTGCTAGGTTTTTTACCTGCATGGGGATTTATCGTCCAACCTTTAGCAGCTCTTATATTTATCATCACTATTTTTGCTGAGACCAATAGAGCTCCATTTAATGTAGCGGAAGGGGAGAGTGAGATAGTCTCAGGGCATATGACGGAGTTTTCTGCTATGAAGTTTGCGATGTACTTTATGGGGGAGTATATCGCTATGAACACGGCAAGTGCAGTTGTTATTACGATGTTTTTTGGAGGGTATCAGCTCCCGTGGCTCAGCACTGAAGATCTTGGGAATCATTTTACATTGGTGGTTATAGGCTTGATGATTGTTCTTCCTGTTATTGTTTATTTTATTATTAAATGGATGAAGAAAAACAATAGTGTACGACCAACGGTAAGTACAGATGGTGGAAGAGTTTTTGAAGCAAAAGTTTTAAGCTATGCACTCATTGGTATGACGGTTATTTTAGAGCTTATTGGGGTATATCTTTTAAGTGTCCCAAAAGGCTCACTAGAAGCAAATCTTACTATCACTGTTTTACAAGTTGGAATCTTTGTGGTAAAACTTATGGTCTTTAACATCTTTTTTATAGTGGTACGATGGACCCTTCCAAGGTTTCGATATGATCAGGTACAATCGTTGGGGTGGAACTATTTACTTCCCCTAGCTTTAGTAAATATCATTATCACAGCAGTTATTGTAGTGGGGGTAAGCTAATGGAAAAAAAGATAAAAACCGTTCAAAGATATGGCTCAACCTTTAAAGAGAAGATATATATCCCAGCTATTATAGAGGGGCTAAAGATCACTTTTAGTCACTTAAAAAACAATGTACGCGATATAAAATCAGTAGAAGTGTTAGAGTATCCAGAGGAGCAGCCTACCGATATCACTGAACGATACAGAGGGCTTCATCGCCTTACTAAAAGAGAGGATGAAACGGTACGGTGTGTTGCATGTTTTATGTGTGCGACTGCGTGTCCATCTGATTGTATCTTTATAGAAGCGACCCAGAGAGAAGATGGTGTAGATGAGAAGATGCCACAGCGATTTGCCATTGATACTTTAGAGTGTATCTTTTGTGGGTATTGTGTGGAAGCGTGTCCCTGTGATGCGATACGGATGGATACAGGGATTTTTAGTGTTACAGGGGAAAAAAGGGAAGATTTTGTTTTAGAAAAAGAGAAACTTCTTTCACACAAAGGAAAATTTGACAAGGAGGTGTCTATTGCTCGAAAATAGTATATTTTATATCTTGGCACTTTTTTTAATAGGTGGCTCACTTGGGATGATCACTTTTCGACAAAGTGTATTTAGTGCTATTAGTTTCTTACTAGCAATGATTGCACTTTCTGGGATGTTTGCCTTGCTCCATCAAAGCTTTTTGTTTTTGGCTCAGATTTTAGTCTCTGTAGGAGCTATTGTCACTCTTGCTCTTTTAGTGATTGTTTCTGTAAATATAAAAGAGGAGAACCTTCCTCATACAAGACTTTCTATAAAAAAAGTTATCACAATGATTTTGCTCATACTCCCTATATCTGTTTTAATCTTTTATGGAATTAGTAAGAGTAACTTACAGTTTGCAACTATAGATGAAAATTTTGGCTCGCTTAGTCACACAGGGCAAACACTTTTTACCAAGTGGGCATTGCCATTTGAGATACTCTCTATTTTACTTTTAGTAGCTTTAGTAGGTGGAATTTTGATCTCAAAAAGAGGAGCCAATAATGAATCCTGAAAACTTTTTATATCTTGCGATGATCTTATTTAGCATTGGTTTAATAGGGGTATTGACACGAAAAAATCTTTTTGTGATCTATTTGTCTATAGAGCTAATGTTAAGCTCAGTCAATCTTATTTTGGCTACATTTTCAAGGGTTCACGGCACTATGGATGGCTCAGTGATCGCACTTCTTATGATAGCGGTTATTGCAGCAGAAGCTGCCATTTTTTTAGCTTTGATTGTTTATTTGTACAAATCAACCAAAACCATTGATAGTGAAGCATTTAATAATCTCTCTCACAAACAGGAGAACAGATGAGCAATATTTTAAACCTTATCGTTATCCTTCCATTTTTGAGTGCTTTTTTTCTTGGGTTAGCTTATCTAATTGATAGTAATAAAAGGCTCGGTGAACTTTTCTATCAACTTGTAGGTGTGGGGGTCCCTGTTGTTGTGACAATTTTGAGTTTTATGGTTGCATATCACTCATTTGTTAGTAATACTATACTAGAAAATACTTTATTTACATGGCTTAGTATTGGAAACTTTCATATTGAGTTAGGGTTTATGGCAGATAGACTCTCTGTAGTGATGATTAGTTTTATTAGCTTTATAGGTACTCTTATCCATATATACGCAGCTGGGTATATGAGCAAAGATGAGGGTTTTGGGAAATTTTTTAGCTACTTTAATCTATTTTTAGGAAGTATGCTTTTATTGGTTCTTGCAAACAACCCTATTGTTATGTTTATAGGTTGGGAGCTTGTAGGGTTAGCTTCATATTTACTGATTGGGTTTTATTTTAAAGACACTAACAATATTAAAGCTGCCAATAAAGCTTTTATAGTCAATCGTGTGGGGGATTTTGGATATATCATAGCCCTCTCGCTTCTTTTTCTTGCCACTTATGGAAGTGGATTTACTTTTAGTTCACTAGAGCAAAGTGTAGGGATGATAGAGGGATCAATGCTAGCGATCATTGGTATTTTACTTTTTGTAGGAGCGATGGGAAAATCAGCTCAGATTCCACTATATGTATGGCTTCCTGATGCGATGGCTGGACCTACTCCTGTTTCGGCACTTATTCATGCAGCTACTATGGTAACTGCTGGGGTCTATATGGTGGCTCGATTTGGATTTATCTACAATGAGATCCCATCGGTTGGGGAGTTTATCGCAATTATTGGGATAGCCTCAGCTCTTTTTGCAGCCCTTATTGCTTGCTATCAAACAGATATTAAAAAGATCCTTGCATATTCCACTATGTCTCAGCTTGGATATATGTTTGTAGCGGTTGGGCTTGGAGCCTATAGTGCAGGGATATTTCATGTATTTACCCATGCATTTTTTAAGGCACTTTTATTTATGGGAGCTGGAGCTATTATTATAGCTTTGCATCATGAGCAAAATATCTTTAAAATGGGGAACTTAAAAAGATATCTTCCAGGAATTTATATTATGATGTTTGTAGCCACTCTTGCTATTAGTGGAGTCCCACCATTTGCAGGGTTTTTCTCAAAAGATGCTATTATCAATCATGC
>JAGYNS010000044.1 GCA_018399655.1 Campylobacterales bacterium | reverse complement strand
TGGATAGTTTCTTAACATCTAAAATTACCTGATTATTATTTGAGTATTTTATACCATTATCAAGCAAATTTTTAAGTGCAATTGGCATATATTTAATATTGCATTGAAGTAAAAAGTCTTCTTCTAAATCTATTTTTATCCGCTCATCTTCTGGTTCAACAAGCATATAATTAAGAGTTTCATAGACTAAATTACTCGCATAAATATCTTCAAAAGTAAGTTTCGCATCAACAGTATCTAGTTTTTCACTCAACAAAATATCTTCTGTGATTTTTCCCATATTGAAAAAAATCTTTTGGAGCTTTTTTTTGTACACTTCTGGGTCGTCATCTAAAAGTTCTAATGCAAATTTTCCCTTTGCAATTGGCATTTTAAGTTCATGGCTTGTATTTTGTAAAACCCTTTTTTGACTCTCTAAGAGTTTTTGATAATCTAAATTTTTTTGTTTTAAAGCTTTTACTGTTTTATCCACCACATAAGTAAGACTCACTGTGTGGTATAAAAGATAGATAATAACAATAAGCTCAACCACCTCTTCAAATGGGTGCAAACCAAAAAAGTGTGGATCTATATGAACTAAAGCAATAACGATAGTTGCTACAAAAAAGACTGAAAGTGTACTTATAATAAGTCTTTTTCGTAACGCTACATAATCCATTTGTACCCAGACCCCCAGACAGATTTTATAAATCTTGGATTTTTTGGATCATCTTGCAGTTTTTGTCTAATTTTACTAATATACACATCGATCATCCTATTTTGTGAGTCATAATGCAACTCGGGGGTACAACTTAGCAACTCTTCTCTTGAGACTATTTTGTTTTTATTGTTTATTAAATATTTGACAATATCAAATTCACTTCTATTAAAATCATGCGAAACACCATCAATAAAAATAGTTAATGAGTCATCTAAAATGGCAAAATTTTTGTTATTTTTTTTGCATCTTTTGAGTATAGCTTCTATTTTTAAAACAAGTTCTCTTGGCTCATACGGTTTTGCTAGATAGTCATCAGCTCCTTTTTCATAAGCTATTGCCTTATCACTAATCTCACCTCTAGCACTTGATATGATAATTGGTATTTGACAAATATGGCGAATCTTTTCACAAATTTCTAAGCCACTATATTGAGGTAAATTTATATCTAAAACAACAATATCAAATTCATTATTTTGGATAGAAAATATAATTTCAGTTATATCTAATTCAATTTTTGTTTCGATATTGTACTTAGACAGATAACTTTTTATAAAGCTCGCCATCTCATTATCATCCTCAACTAACAAAAGCTTTGTCATATAAATCCCCAGTATAATTAATAGTAGTCAAGTTTTATCACATAGTATTGGTTTTTTAAATCAAGACCATAAGAGTTATCAAGTAGTAGTTATAGGCAGTATATCAAAAACTTATTAAAATCTTTCCTATTTTAAAGCTGCATATATCCACCAAGTGTAGCAATACCAACTAGTAGTAAAAGTAAAGAAGCAGTTATCTCTATATATTTTTTATACTGAGCAAACTCTGCTATGATCCCTTTTGCCATTTGTGAAAAGATCACACCAAAAACCAAAAAGGAAGCAGCTATAGCTCCAAGACCAAATATAAAACCATAGCTAATAGCTTGAAATGAACTTGTAGCATACGCAGAAGCTGTAAGAAGTGTCATAACTGGAACACAAGGGTTTAAAGAGATCCCAGCTCCCATAAAAAAGTATCCTATTTTTGTTTTGGGAGTTTTTTGTGTAGGGGTGCAACAGCTTTTATTATTTTGAAGTGAGTTTTTTAAAATAAAAAGTGCCACAAGAATAGTGGCACTGCCTAAAATAGTTTGAGAGATAGTAGGATTGTTGATAAGATCTTTTATCAGTATAGCACTCATGGAGCTAAAAAGTGCTAAGGCCGTATAGGTAAAAACTCTTCCTAAACTAAAAGGGATCATCACTCCAAAAGATTGTTTTATATTTGAGGAGTTTGTAAGAAGTAGGGGGCTTAAAAAAGGCATGCAAGTAAACATACATGCCGTTGCTCCATAGCTAAGACCTACTAAAAAAAGTGAAAGTAAAGTCACTTCACTCACTATTTTTTTCTCCAGTTGATATCAAGTTTGTTTCTTTTTTTAAAGTACTCTTTTGATGAACTAAATGGGGCAAATGGACCATACTTAAGACTTAATACATCATCGTGTGGACAAAACTCTACACATCTTCCACATAAAGTACAGTCTGTGTAAGTGATGTTTTTATTGGTTTGTTGCTCTTGAATCTCATAGATATCCATAGGGCAAGCTGAGACACAATTGCTACAGCTATCACATTTGCTTGATCCATTTTTTGTAAGTCTAAATAATGAAAACTTTTTAAATACCGCTTGCATAGGAAGCATTGGACAGATTCTACAAAATGGTTGTTTTACAAAAAGTGCCAAAGCGATCATCAAACCAAATAAAAAATCAGCTATGATCGAAAGTATAAAATAGCTTGTTGATGAATTATCAATATATATTTGAGAGCTATCTCCTACTGCTAAGGTAGTTAATATTCTACTTGGACAAATTTTACAAAAAGGATCTCCTAAATCATGGCTAATAAAACTAAGCCCAGATAATATCGGTAAAATAAAGATTAAAAAAGCAAAAAGCATCCACTTAATTGGTCGTATTTTCTTAATGGTAGAAAACTCTAGTGATTTGATCTGCTTGATACGAAGCTTTGTAGCAATCATAGATAAAATTTCTTGAAAAAATCCAAGAGGGCAAGTCCATCCACAAAAAGCTTTATTGAGTATAACAATCAATATGAAAAAAGTTCCTAAAGTAATAGCTGTTCCAATAAGTCCAGGGATTAATGCAGTTGTCCCTTCTAAAACAGATGAGACTCTATGATCCATCTGATGTTGCAGTGGTATAAGGACACAATAATCAGAACTTTGTTGGTCGTATGCACATGTTAAAGAAGGCCAAGCATTTGTAAATTTATCTTTACTATAAAAAGTATTAAGAAATAGACTACCATAGACTAAAATTACAAAGAAAAACAGTTGAGATATTCTCCTAAGAGTAGTAAGAGTAAGAAACTTATCCATTTTTAAACCTTCTATAAATAAAAATTCCGCTAATAGCACCAATAATGGCTACAGCTAATCCATAAGGAACAGAACGCCAGTAGTCATTGGGATTGACATAGTATGGTTGGCTAAGAGTAGTAATGTAGTTTTTATCATCCTTTTGAAGTTTTGCTTCTAAGATAAAATGTGATGGTTTATTTGCCCTTAGTTCCTCTTTTACATTAGAAAAATCATTGGGGAGTGTAACGAGTATCTCCCCATTTTTATTTGTAAAATATATTTGTTGTGTATTATTTAATGTTTGTAAAGTAACTTGTGAATCATTAATAGCCTCTCCTTGAAAAAGTAGTTGAAATTTATATGAATTTGATCCATAATATCTTCCATGTTCCATAGGAAGTGGTATAGGGATAAATTCAAAACCATTTTCCGGCAAACACTCGATCTGAACAAAAAAACCGTTATGGTGTAGATACAATTGACCCATACAAAGGGCAAGTATATTATAAATTCTTTATCGCTCTAAGTTGGGATTGATGGAGCAAAGTTTGCAAAACAACATACTAAAGAGGAGTGGTCAAAAAGAAATATATCAGGACAATGGAGAAAATTTTTATAAAGAATTTGATATACAAATAAATAGTTTTGACAATACGGTATTACAACATATAGAAGCGTTTAGTATCTATTATGCAAAAGACAGTGATGCTGTACCAAATTGTGCAGAGTAAAGGATTAAAAAATGAGAGTAGGGGTATTATTAAGTGGTGGTGTTGATTCCACTTTCGTAGCATATTTATTGCAAAAAGAGGGTATGAGGTGGTAGGGTTTTATGTAAACTCCATCAAGATGAACTGAAACATCAAAAAAACATACAAACAATTAGAAAAAATTGAAAAAAAAACTTGGTATCAAACACATATCATAGATGCCCAAGAAAATTCAAAAAGAGATATATGAATATTTTGTTGACTCTTACAAACGGGGGAGTTACAATCCATGTAGCATGTGTAATCCAAAAATCAAGTTTGGTTTGCACTAAAAAAGCAGGGGATTAGGGTGTAAAGCTAGCATCAGGTCACTATGTAAGGGTTAAAAATGGTCGTATTCCAAGAAGCACTTGATGGGGCAAAAGATCGAAAAGCTATTTTCTTTATGGAATGAGAAAGATACTGTTTGCAAACTTTTTGTTTCCACTTGGAAATATGTACAAAAAAGATGCAAAAGCAAAAGGCATTTGAAGTTATGCCTTGGTTTGGAGAGATAAAAAGAATACAAAGAATCCCAGGAGGTGTGTTTTGTTGATAATAACTATACAGATATTTTAAATAGACATTTTGAAGTGAACCAAAAAGGGTTATTTTAGATAAAAATCACAAAATTATAGGAACACATAAAGGCTATGCACATTTATACCTAGGAGGGCAGCGAAAAGGGTTAGATATCCCGCGCCAAAAACCTATGTGGTAAAGTATCAACTCAAAAAAAAAAATCAAATATATGCGGAGATCGAGAAAAGTTACAATCTAGTTATATAAAAGTATTAAACTTTTCTATAGATGAAGAGTTTCAAAGTGGTTTATACTTTATCAAACAAGATATAAAAGTAAAAGATCAAGCAAAAGTGGAAAAAGAGGTAATACTTGATATTTATCCCCAAACTTCTACAAATGCAGTAGCACAAGGGCAGTCTTTAGTTATATATCAAGGTGATGTGGTATTGGGTGGTGGTGTTATCGCGGATGGTGAGCGCACTTCAAAGTAATATTTGATTATATATGGTCAATTATTGTACAATTACAAAATCAAGAGGAAGATTTATGAAATATACCACAAAGGCATTACATACAAAGTATCCAAAAGAGGATACCTTTGGAGCGTTGAGGGTTCCTATTTATCAAAATGCAGCATTTGAGTATGAAACAGCACAAGAGCTAGAGGATGTTTTTACAGGAAAAGTATCAGGGCACACCTATAGCCGTGCAACCAATCCAACTATAGAGGAGCTTGAATCTAAGATCAAATCGATCACTTCAGCTTTTGGAGTTGTGGCAACTTCTAGTGGAATGGCGGCTATTACAAACACTTTGTTTGCCCTTTTAAAAAGTGGCGATAATATCATCACTACCAATAAACTTTTTGGTCATACCCTTTCATTTTTTCAAAATACACTTATAGATTTTGATATTGAGGTGCGGTATGTTGATATCAATGATATAGAGCAGATAAAACAAAATATAGATGCTAAAACAAAAGTGATCTTTTTTGAAACGCTCAGCAACCCAGAGCTTATCATCCCTGATATAAAAGCAATAACCGCTTTAGCCAAAGAGCATCATATCGTATCAATAGCAGATACCACTATGACCCCTTTTTACATTTTTGATTCCAAAAAACATGGGATAGATATCGATATACTCTCAGCTACAAAGTATATCTCAGGTGGTGGTACCGCTGTGGGTGGTGTTATCATAGATAATGGCAATTTTGATTGGAGTAAATACCAACATTTAGAAAAATTTTATTCAAAATTTGGTTTCAATGCTTTTATAGCAAAACTCAAGAAACAAACCTTTCGAAATATTGGGGCATGTTTGAGTCCACAAAATGCCTATATGCTTAGTCTTGGACTTGAAACTTTAGCCCTAAGAGCCGATAGAACAAAAGAGAATACTCAAGCGGTAGCCTCTTTTTTAGCCAATCATCCAAAAGTAAAAAGTGTCAACTACCCAACACTTCAAGGGAACCGATACTCTGAGCTTTCAAAAAAGTACTTTTTATTTCCTGGGGCTATTTTGACTTTTGATTTGACCTCTAAAGAGGAAGCATATAAGTTTATGGATAGATTGCAACTTGTACGAAGATGTACCAATATTCAAGATAACAAAAGCTTAATCATCGCCCCATATCATACCATATACTCAGAATATACTGATGAGCAAAAGAGAAGTTTTGGCCTTCGAGAGGGAACATTACGATTGAGTGTGGGTATTGAGGATATTGAAGATCTCCTCAATGATTTAAACACCGCTTTACTTTGCGATTAAGATTTATTACCCATAAAAGCAACTACCTCATCAACACTTAGTTGCTTTCCACTTGATTTGACCACTCCATCGATCACCAGTGCTGGAGTACTCATAACCCCATAGTTCATAATCTCAGTGATATCATCCACTTTTATAACCTCATGAAATCCACCCACTTTTGCAACCGCTTGCTTTGCTACATCTTCTAATGTTTTGCATTTAGCACATCCTGTACCTAAAATCTCTATTTTCACATCTTCTCCTTTTATATTTATAAAATTGCGTTAAACAAATACCCAACGATAAGTATCCCAACGCCAACGACTCCAAAGAATATCGATATCAATTTTACCGATAATACCCTTTTTAATATCATCGCCTCTGGCAAGCTTAAAGCCACCACCGCCATCATAAATGATAGTGCCGTTCCTAAAAGCATCCCTTTACTTGTGAGCACCTCTACAAGTGGCAGTATTCCTGCAGCATTGGAATACATCGGTATCCCCATAACCACTGCAACTATTGGAGCATACCACACATCTCCACCAGCGTACTTTGCGATAAAATCTGCTGGTACGAACCCATGGATAAAAGCACCAATTCCAACACCTACGATCACATACAGATATATCTTTTTAAAGATATCTGCGGTGTATTCCCACGACTCTTTGAGTCTATGGATAAATAGAGTTTCATCCTCTTGAAAGCTTACATCTCCTACAGGTTTTACCTCTATGAGTATCTCTTTTTCAAGATTCATCGCTCCTATAATAAGCCCTGCAATTATCGCAATAAGAAGCCCTACTCCTACATACAACAAGGCTATCTTCCATCCAAAAAGTGAAAGCAACAAAGCTATCACTACTGCATCACTAAGCGGTGCACTTATAAGATAGGAAAAAGTCACTCCTAATGGTATTCGTGCTTGTAAAAACCCTAAAAAAAGAGGAATAGCACTACAACTACAAAATGGGGTCAATACCCCAAATACCGCTGCTAGTACATGACCTGTAAGTTTATGTTTTCCAGCAATATAGGCTCTTGCTTTTTCTACTGGGAAATAGCTTCTTAAAAGTGTCACTAGATAGATGATGGTAATAAGGAGGATAAATATTTTGATCGTGTCATATATAAAAAAGTGAACAGCCTCTCCTAAGTGAGAGCTTTTTTCAAGTCCCAATACACTAAAAGTAAACTTGCCACTTAAAACTTCCCACCAATCAAACATTAGCTCAACCGCACTTTTACTTTTGGAAGTAAAATCTCTTCGATCTCTTTATAAGTCTGCTCAAATGCTTCAAAACCTTTTCCATCTGGATCTTCAAAACCCACATGAAGTTTTGGTGCAGGGCGTGGAAACATAGGACAAGTCTCATTGGCATGATCACAAACTGTTACTACCAAATCAAATGCTTCATCTATAAGAGTATCAAGTGTCTTACTATGATATTCCTCTTTCCAAATCCCTTTTTGCTCCAAAAGTTTCTTCGCATTTGGATTGACTTTTCCACTGGCTCTTACTCCACTACTTTTGGCTACTATCCCATCAAGTTTGGCATTGATCAAAGCTTCAGCGATGATACTTCGACAACTATTTCCTGTACATAAAATTAATACTTTTTTCTCCATACTCTCCCTTTTTTAGTTTACTGTCCAGTTATTTGGGCAGTTCTCTTTTAGATCTCCCATTTTGACCAATTCAATAAGCTCCAAAACCTCTTTTTTGATCTGCTCTTTCACCCCTCGTGTCTTTGCCACTTTTTCCTCATCACTTCCCTCAAAACTACTTGGATCTTCAAAACTCCAATGGATTCTATAGCTAAGTCCTGGAAAGATTGGACATCTTTGAGCATTTCCCTCATCACAAACCGTTATTACATAGTTAAATATTTTTCCTGCTCTAAAAAGATCAAAAACAGAATTTGTCTCTTTACCACTAATATCGATATCTTCCTCTTTTAAAATTTCAACAGCTAAAGGGTTCAATCCTGCTGGTTCAAATCCTGCACTTTGTACCTCAAACTGATCACCACCATATTTTCTTAAAAGCTCTTCTGCCATTTGACTTCTCGCACTGTTGTGAATACATACAAATAATACTTTTTTTGCCATATTTTTTCCTTTTAATAGATTAGATTAATGTTAATAACACGATAAATAACACTGGCGGTGTTACTATCATACCGAACTTACTGTATTGCCCAAAACTGATCTTCACCCCTTTTTGGGATAATACATGAAGCCATAATAGCGTAGCTAAGCTACCAAACGGTGTCATTTTTGGTCCTAAGTTACACCCTACAATATTTGCATAGATCATCGCTTCATTTCCAATGTTTGCTAGTGAGATATCCATAATCATAATTGTTGGCATATTGTTCATAAAAGCACTTAAAAATGCAGCGATAAATCCAGTCCCTACTACAGCAATAAAATCACTTTTTTCAGCCAAAGAGATCAATACCGTTTCTAAATAATCAGTAAGCCCAGCATTTTTAAGCCCATACACCACAATATAAAGTCCGATACTAAACCACACCACCTGCCATGGAGCATTTTTAATAATCTGTTTTGGATGGGCGGTTTTCATAACTGTAGCAATAAGCAAAAACAAAAGTCCCCCACCCAATGCAAACACTGATACTGGCAGTCCATAGATATCTCCTACAAAATACCCTACAAGTAAAAATGCTAAAAATATCCAAGAAAATTGAAAAAGTGTTTTGCTTTTGAGCACTTCATCTGGATTTTTAAGAAGTTCTATATCTACATGCTGTGGGATATCTTTTCGCAAAAGAAGCCACAACACAATGATCGACACAATAGTACTTACAATATAAGGCACAATCATATTGGATAGATACTCCATAAATCCTATATCAAAATAGTTTGCGGTGACTATATTCGTAAGGTTTGAAAATACAAACGGAAGCGAGGCAGAGTCACTGATAAATCCACCTGCAAGTAAAAATGCAATTATTGTTTTTAGATTAAGCTGCAAGATCCTCATTTTGGCTAGTAAAATAGGAGTCAAAATAAGTGCTGCCCCATCATTTGCAAATAAAGCCGCTACAAAACTTCCTAAAAGTAAAGCATACACAAACATCAAATGACCATTGCCCTTTGAGAGCTTTGCCATCTTGATTGCACACCACTCAAAAAAACCTATCTCATCAAGCACTAAAGAGAGAATAATAATCCCTATAAAAGCCAAAGTGGCATCCCATACGATATCAGTGACGATCACCACATCACTCATTGATACCGTTCCTACAAGCAGTGAGATGATCGCCCCAATAACTGCGGTAGTTCCTATTTGAAGCCCTTTTGGCTGCCATATCACAAAAAGCAGTGTCACAAGAAATATAAAACTTGCAAGTATCATAGTTTTATTCCCACTCCAACTGATTATAGTATGCTTGGATATTTAAACTATTAAGTTGATCAAAATGGTTCATATACTCAAATTTATCTGCTTTGACATGTTTTTTCACATCTATAATATCTACCCCATCTTCATAGGCTTTTCTTACATCCCTTCGTAAGATTTGAAGGTACTCTAAAGAGGGCTTGTAGGAGTCTTTGTGATACTCTTTTCCATGCCCTCCTAAAAAGTGTTCAACATCCATCTTTGCAAGATCTTCAATCGCTTCTATCCATCCATCCATATTTGAACTGTTTTTATAGCTTAGAAGACGACCATTGAAAACAATATTTCCTACAAATAAAAAACTATCATCTTTACTGTATATAGCAATATCACTTTTCTCTTCACTTATCTGGCTTGGTTTAATGATCTGTAGAGTTTTTGTAAGACCTTTTATTGTGTCCCCACCTTCAACTAACATATCTGCATCGATCACTTTTGTCCCTTCAACCACCTCTTTTGGCAAGATTCTTTTCATCCTTTGAAACTTACTAGGATTTTCCTTGATATCCTCATTGATAGTGGTGTGTCCTACAATTTTTGCCCCAAGCTCTTTAAAATATGATGCTCCTTGCACCCTATCATCGTGATAATTTGAAAGAATCACATGAGAAATAGTATGGTCTGGATATTGTACTTGCATAAGAGAGTGAAACTCTTTGGCAAACTTATATGTGGGTCCTGCGTCTAGTACCACTAATGTATCTCCCATATCTACAAAACACATATTGGAGACAAATCCTTTGTTTTGCTTTGTAGGGGGATTGATATCCCCTATTACACATGAGATATCTTTGGTGATCTTCATTGGCTTGAGATTATAGATATTGGCAAAAGCCACACTACTTAATACCACTATTACTAAACTTAATTTTTTAAACATTTTTACACTCCTTATTTAATTTTGGTATCTTCATATCAAGATAACTAATCTCTTTTAAGATCGATTGACGAAACTGATCAAGTGGGCTTCTTATACTATAATATGCCCATCTTCCCTCACGACGAACTTTTAAAAAACCACCCTCTTTTAAAATTTTGAGGTGTCGTGAGATTCGTGACTGGATCATATCAAAAGAACTTTCTATATCACATACACACACTTCCCCATTGATATCGATAAAATGGAGGATTTTGAGCCGTGTTTCATCATTGATAGAACCAATAGTTTGTAAAAAAACTTCCACTTTTCTCTCCTACTTTTTGAAAGTATACCAAAATAAAATCCATATATCAAGATATATTGATATATTATTGAAAAAAAAGTTGTTTTCCTGTAGTGCTAGTGAGTCAACTGATTTTTAACAAACTCACTGTAGTGCCCTTGTACGCTTTCTAGCTCTGTATGGCTTCCGCGTTGCACTATTCTACCATCTTGGAGTACAAAGATCATATCGGCATTTTGCACGGTACTTAGACGATGAGCTATTGTGATCACTGTTTTATTTTTTAAGATGGGTTGCAGTTCAAAAAAGAGTATCGATTCTGTTTTTACATCAAGGGCTGAAGTTGACTCATCAAATATCACTACAGATGGATCCGCTAAGATCATCCGTGCTATGGAGAGTCTTTGTCTTTGCCCACCACTTAATCGAACGCCGTTTTTCCCAACAATTGTATCAAGCTTATTAGGTAATGAGATAAGCAAATCTTCTAACTGAGCTATTTTTAAAGCTTTGAAAATCTTATCATCATCAATATCTTTCCCCATAGTGAGATTAAATCGTAAAGAGTTATTGAAAAGCATTGGCATTTGTAGGACTAAAAAGATATTTTCCCGTATTGAGCCTCTATCTATGTGTTCCACTTTTTGACCATTGTATAAAAGCTCTCCATCTGTTTTGGTGTAAAATCCAGAGATGATTTGAGCTAAAGTGGTTTTTCCACTTCCACTGGCTCCTATAAGAGCTATTTTACTTTTTGGTTTGATGGTGAGTGAGATATCTTTTAGCACTGCTGCATCTTGTGTGTAGCTAAAGTTTAGATTTTGAAGTTCAATTAAAATATCAGATTGTTTTTTTAAAATTTTTGTTCCATTTGGCTCAAGTTGGAGTTCAAGAATTCTGTTGATCCTTTTAAGTGCTGCTTTGGTAGTAGCCCAAGAGTATTGAATAGTCAAAATATCTTGAATCGGTGTCATAATAAACCATATAT
>JAGYNS010000043.1 GCA_018399655.1 Campylobacterales bacterium | reverse complement strand
TTGGTACCTCTATTGAGTTTATAATATTTGAATTTAACATAATTTTTTGTATAATGAACTTAAATTGGATTAATTTTGTGGGAAAAGGGGTGTAATAAAGTTGAAAAAACTTATTTCAAGTAGTGAAGCAGCAGATATCCTTGGGCTTTCGTTACAAGGGATCCATTATAGAATTAAAAAAGGGCAGTTGGAATCGCTCAAAAAAGATGGAAAAACTTATGTTTATATTGATAAAGATTTGATTCAAAAAAACACACCAAATAATCAAAAAACACCCACTCAAGCAAAAAGTAACCAAGCAAATACAACAACGCAAGATCAAAATAATACGCAACAAGCACAGCCAAATATTTTGGATCAGTTTCAACAACTTGCTTTAAAATCAAAAGATGAGCAGATCGCAATATTGAAACATACTATAAAACTTATCCGTAAACAGTACAAGTCTGAAATAGGACGACTCGATAGAAATCATAAACAAACTTTAGAGGTATTTCAAAGTGAAGTGGAGCTTTTAAAAAGTGCGTTTAGTGAGATGAAAAATATCTATCAGCTAGAACATCATAAAAGACCTGCCTCTACAAATAGCTATAAAGATATCTCGCAAGTGAAACAAAAACAACAAAGATCATCTCAAGATTCAAAAATAGAGTTGATGGATATAAAAGAGTTTTTTCTTTTTATGAAAAAACACAATAAATCAGATTTAGAGATCAAAAGTATTATTTTGGATAGAATAAAAAAAGAGGATAAAAGATTTATCTACAATCAAAATTCAAAAGAGGTTTTGATCTATAAAAGTGACTTTTTAGACTTGATCTAACTTTTAAGATAAGGAAACTGCCACTTGGCAGTTATCTATAATATCTGGTTTTGTGATTTTGAGCTGTAAGTTTTGTAGAGGATATTTTTGGTATAAATCTTTTTTGATAAAAAGCAATGCTTCTTCGATAAGTTCAAATTTTTTTCGGGTAAAAATCTCTTCAACAACACGGGTAACTTCACTATAATCTATAAAGTTCTTTTTTTCACTATCAAACTCATATTCAAAGCTGAGGTTTACAACCACTCTTTGTTTATTTACTCTCTCTTTTGGAAGTATCCCTAAAATAGTTTCAAACTCAAAGTGTGTAATCTCAATTTTAAGCGGTTGAAGTTTAGGCAACTTTTACCTCTTTGCCTTGAACAAGTCGTACAATATTTGGGATATGTTTATACACTATAATAAAAGCGATAATATAAAATGGTGCATTTGAACCAACTCCAAGACCATTTTCAAAAATAAGAACACCTACAAATACCCCTATAAGTCCTAAAAGTGAAGCCAAAGAGGATATCTTGAGAACTTTTGCACAAAAAGCCCAAGCAATTGCACCTATTATAGTGGGGACAGGAATAAGAATCAAAAAAACACCAAGTGCAGTGGCTACCCCTTTGCCCCCTTCAAAGTTCAAAAACACACTATAGCAATGCCCTAGAACACTAAGAACACCAATAGCCCAAAGGGTTTCCGTACTCATCCCTAAGCCCATAGCAATCAAGATCAAAATGGCACCTTTAAGAGCATCAAGTACTACTGTTGCAAGTCCTAATTTTTTTGCAAGTGCTGGATCTTTTTGCTTCACAACTCGTAAAACATTTGTAGCCCCAATACTACGGCTTCCAGATTCTTTGATATTGACTTTAGCAAATTGTTTTGCCAGTAAAAAACCAAAAGGAACACCCCCTAAAAGGTAGGCTAAGATATAAAATATTATATTTGAGTTTGTAAAAAAGTCCATACTATCTCCTTCAAAATTGTGTGTAAGTATATCTTATTTTAACTTTTTTTACCAATCTAAACACTTTAAATTATTCTTTTTACCAATAGTAACAATTCAGTAATTACTAACATTAAATTTGATATATTCTGCCAATTATAAATAGATACGAAAATTTACAAATAGGGTATTGATATTTTATGGACTTAAAAGAAAAAATAAAACAATTGAAAAATGAACTTGATGTAACAGTTGTAGCACACTTTTATCAAAAAGATGAAGTGTTTGACCTTGCTGATATCACTGGAGACAGTTTAGAACTAGCGAAAAAATCAGTAGCAGCACCAACACAAAATATTATTTTTTGTGGAGTAGGATTTATGGGGCAAAGTGTCAAAGTGCTTGCCCCTCAAAAAAGGGTACTGATGCCCAAAATTGCCTGTTGTGCTATGGCAAAGATGATCGATGTAGAGTATTATAATATGAATTTAAAAATACTCAATGAAGCGGGAATATCCAATGAGGATATTCTCCCAATAACCTATATCAACTCAAGTGCTGAAGTAAAAGCGGAAGTTGGGAAAATGGGTGGATTTGTTTGTACAAGCTCTAATGCCTACAAGATCATCAATAAAGGTCTTGAAAGTGGTAAGAAAATCTTTTTTGTACCAGATAGATGTTTAGGGCAAAATTTTGCAAAGCAAATTGGACTAAAATCTGCAGTTGTAGGGATAGATGATATAGAGGATGTAAAGAGTGCGGATATTATCTGTTTTAATGGATTTTGTTCAGTACATCAACTTTTTACCCCTGAAGATGTGGACTTTTATAAGCAAAAATACCCTGATATTTTAGTAGCGGTTCATCCTGAGTGTGACCCTGCAGTGGTAGAAAAAGCTGATTTTGTAGGGAGTACTTCACAGCTTATTAAATATATCACAGAGGATTTAAGCCCAGAACAAAAAGTGGTAGTAGGAACAGAGTTTAATATGGTAAATCGCCTAAGAGAGAAAAACACTTTTATATTAAGTTCTACAAAGCCTGAATGTCCAACAATGAATGAAACGACGCTAGAAGATCTGTATGATACACTGCTCTCAATCAAAGATGGCTCTTATAAAAATGAGATCATAGTAGATGATGATGTTGTCCACTATGCAAAAATTGCACTAAATAGAATGTTTGAGGTTTAAAAATGGGTATAGAGATAAAAAAGTTTGTAAAAAACGCTATCATTGAAGACAACGGAAGAGGGGATCTATTTTTTGATATTGCTCCAAAGGGTCGTTTCTCTGCACGCGTTATTGCTAAGGATGATGGGGTAATTGCAGGAGTGAAATATGCAAAAGTACTAGCCCGAGCTGAAAAGTTTGATTGTAAATTTTTATTAAAAGATGGAGAAGAGGTAAAAAAAGGGGATGTTATCGCAGAACTTGAAGGGAAAGCATCAACTCTTCTTAGTTCAGAGCGAACATTTTTAAATCTTTTACAGCATGCAAGTGGAATTGCTACAAATGCTTCACGATACGCAAGGCTTCTTCAAGATAGTAGTGTGGTTCTTTTGGATACACGAAAAACACGACCAGGCTTAAGAGATTTTGAAAAATATGCCAGTCGTGTTGGTGGGGCGATCAATCATAGACTAGGACTTGATGATTGTTTGATGCTCAAAGATACCCATCTTAAAACTATCCCAGATCTTAAAGAGTTTGTACAAAAAGCAAGAAAGCGAATCTCATGGGTTACAAAAATAGAGATAGAGTGTGAAACATTTGAGCAGGTTAAAGAGGCGATGGAAGCTGGAGCCGATATTATTATGTGTGATAATATGACCCCAGAGCAGATCAAAAAAGTTTCAAGTTTTAGAGATGCGGAACATCCCCATGTATTATTAGAAGCAAGTGGTAATATTACTGAAAAAACTATTGCAAACTATCTTGATACAGGGATAGATGCTATTAGTAGTGGAAGCATTATCCATCAAGCCACTTGGTTAGATTTTTCTATGAAGTTTGATTAAAAACAGCCGAATTGATTAGATAAAAGTGGCTACTAAAGCAGTACAAAGTCCTGCAAAAAAACCAGCCACCATATCATCTCCCATAACTCCCCAGCCACCTTTAACATCTCTATCTATTTTTCCTATGATAGAGGGTTTCCAAATATCAAATATTCTAAAAAAGATAAAGGCAATAAATGCTAAAAGGTAGTTGCTAGGATCAACCGCTGCTACGCTAAGTGTGATCCACATTCCACTGAGTTCATCTATGACTATCTCTTTTGAGTCATGTTCGTTGGTTTGTTTTTCATAGATGTTGATCTGCTTTACCGCAATCACACTTATAAGTATTGTTAGAAGTAAAAATGTGCTATAGTTTACAAAGTGTAATATACCAATTCCTAGAATCAAAGCAACAAAACTCCCTACCGTACCAGGAGCTTTAGGACTTAGACCACTATAAAAAAGGGTAAGGAAAAATCTATTCACTTTTATTACCTTTTGACTTTTCTATCCCAAACTTTTTCCGTTTTTCCCATAAAGATTTTCTACTAATTCCTAGTCGTTTACTAAGCTCTGTATCTGGATACTTTTCTTGAAAGCTAGTAACCATCAGTTTTACATAGTCATTAATTGTAAGGATAGAGTCTACAGTTGAAAGTTTGCTTGTACTTTTAATGGTTACCTTTTCAAAAGGGATACTATCTATATCTTCTAAAGAGCTAATAATCACATCATAAGACTCAATTGTTTTTAAAATAATATCTTTTGATCCCTTTTTTGCATAATGAAAATCATAAATATATAATAGATCATCAGCGAATTGTTCTGGCTCTATTTTTGTATGGTTTTCCAAGGAGATAAATTTGATAGTTTTATTAAGCTTTAGTGCTACATCTAAAACAATTTTATCTGCTAATCTTTGATCATTTGTTTCTATAGCAAAAGGGAGAGTTTGGGGCAATTCGCACTCTATTTGGGTATTATAAAAAGCAAAGTCTATATAGTTTTGTAGGTTTTTGTTTTGTTTTTTAAGCTCTTTAAACTCTACATAGTGGTAGATTTTTCTTACAAGCTCATCCATAATAAATGGCTTTACAATATAATCCATCGCACCATCTTTCAGTGGTTTTGTTACAGTGGTATCATTGATATAAGAAACCAGTAAAATAACTATACTTTCTTTAAAATTTGCAATTATTTTATGAACATCGCTAGAGCTGATATTGGTTGATAGTAAAATAACATCATACTCCTCATGAAAGTTTACCTCTTTGATGTTTGAAACATGGGTACAATAGTTTCCCTCCTCTTGGAGGCGAATAGCAACTTTTTGAGCTAAATAAACTTCTTCGTCTAATATTAATATATTCATTTTCTTGTCCAATCATAGTATTTTAAGGTAGCCACACTATACACGCTAGCTCCCTCTTTTCTCCCAATAAAACCCATCTTCTCAGCAGTAGTAGCTTTGATATTTATTTTATTTTTGCCAATTTGAAGTATTTGACTTAATGAACTTTTGATAGCTTTTTTGTATGGATTGATTTTTGGAATTTGAATTAAAATAGTAAGATCAATATTGACAATCTCATATCCAACAGAGTGGACAAATTTCACAATATGTTCTAAAAGTTTTTTAGAGTCAGCATCTTTATATGCTTGATCATTGTCAGGGAAAAACTCACCAATATCTCCAGCTCCACATGCTCCTAATAAAGAATCAATAACGCTGTGTATCAAAACATCTCCATCACTGTGGGCTTTAAATCCAAAACCATTTTCAATAGCAACGCCACCAAGAACCATCGGTTTACCCTCTTCAAATTGATGAATATCAACTCCAAAACCAGTGAAACAATCCTGTAAAGGGGCTTGAAGACACTCTATAGCCTGAATATCTTCACAAAAGGTGAGTTTTTGTGATTTTGTTGAGCCCTCTATATATTTTATTTTCTCTCCAAGGGCTTTAATAGCACTGCTTTCGTCAGTAAACTCTTGTTGTGTTTGAAGTGCCTTAGTTAAAACTTGTGTGTTTGAAAGTTGTGGGGTTTGTATAAGTTTTACATGCTCTCTTTCAATAGTATTTGTTTCAAATACAACCGTATCAGATACTTGTAACATAGGAACAATACAAGAGCCATCTTGTTTTGCTTCTATAAGTCTTATAAACACCTCTTTTGGGATGCATGAGCGAGCCACATCAGAGATCATCACATAAGGGGTTGTTACTTTTTGCAAAGCATTTTTGATCGATTCTTGTCGAGTGCTACCACCTGCTACAAATTCAAAATCATCAGTGAAGTTTTCCATCAAGCTTAGCTCGTTTTGGTGCCCAACTACGATCGTTTTTGCAAAACTTGCATACGATGAAAGTCTATTTGTTACATTTAACCACAGTGGCTCATCGGCAGTTCTTAGCCATTGTTTTTTTGTCTTCAAGCCGAATCTACTGGATTCACCTGCACAAAGAATAATAAGTGTAATATCTTTCAAAACCAACCTTTTTAAAAAAATGTGTAAAAAAGTTACGGATTATACATTCTATACACTTAATTTGTTATTAGTTCTTTATAAGGTATAATGTCATATGCCATTTATACTGAAAAAATTCCCTGTAACAAAAGGGGAAAAAATACAACACGCTATGATCAATCAGCTTGGGTTTACTGTAAGTGTATCCCAAAAACTACTTTCCAAATACCGAGTATTTGATGACCAAAATAATATTTTACAAAATGGACAAAAGATTAAGTCTGATTTTATACAAGTAGCTTTATTTGAAGGGAAAACGAGAGGACTAAAGCCAATATTTCAAACAGACCATTTTGCATTTTTTGATAAGCCAAGCGGTGTGATGGTTCATCCCACTTCAAGAAATACCCAGTATACACTTCTTGATGAGATACGACACCATTTTAATGAAGATGCAAATTTAGCCCACCGAATTGATCAAGAAACATCAGGATTGGTATTAGTTTCTAAAAATAAATTAAGTGATATGATTTTAAAAGAGATGTTTGAAAATAAATTATATCAAAAAAGCTATCTAGCAATAGTTCAAGGGAAAATAGAAAAAAAGATTGTTATTGACTCCCCTATTAAAAAATCAACCACAAGTATTATTGGGGTAAAGATGTGTGTTTCAAAAGAGGGAAAAGAATCTTTAACTACGGTATTTCCTATAAAGTATGATCCAATATTGGATCAAACACTCATTGAAGCGATACCGCAAACAGGAAGACAGCACCAAATTCGTGTGCATCTTGACTCAATAGGACATACCATTGTGGGGGATCCTATTTATGGTGTGGAGGAAAAGATTGCTGATCAATACCTTTGCAAAAAGCTAACTCTTGAAGATCGTTTGAAATATACAAAAGCAAAACGACTTATGTTGCACTCAAATTTTTTAGGATTTGAGTATCAAAAACGGCGATATGCAATTTATTCCAAACTAACTCTAAACTAAGCTTAAAGTAGTAAAATAAAGCTATGAAAAAAGAGATGATGTCACTTATTAAGCAAGCTGTTGCTGACCATTCCAAAATAAAGCTTTTAGAAAATATTTATGAGCTGTATGATCAACTGCAATACAGTGAAGATATTTTAGAGATGGCAGAAGATCTTTATTTGTGGCTACAAAAAAAATATCAAATAGATAATTTAACTTTTTCACTATTTGATATGGATAAAAATATCTCTAATACACTTTTTAAAAAAGGGCAAGAGTTTTACTTAGATGATGAGTTCTCTTTTTATTTTATTATAAATACCCACACAGAGATCAATGCTGTTATAGCTTTTAGTGCAAGCAATGAATCTCAATATAACACAATTCAAAATGATTATGTGTTTATTGAAGCCTCTTTTTTTCAAATCTCTCCAATTATTCAAAATGGGATTATGAAAAAGCACCATATAGAAGCATCCTCAATCGATAGTGTAACCAATGTCCATAATAGAAAATACCTTATCTCTCATATCAATAAAATAATATCACTGTCTCATAGTGAGGATAAAAATATCGCTTTTTTAATGATAGGAATTGATAGATTTAAAGCAGTGATTGAGGAGTTTGACTTTGATATAGGGGATGCAGTGTTGATTGAGCTTGCTAAAGTGATCCATTCCCAAATACGAGATTTTGATATCGTCGCACGCCTTACAGGAGATGAGTTTGTAATAGCACTTATAGGGGTATCTTCTATTGATGAGGCTACCAAAATTGCACAAAAAATTATTGAAAAGTTTGCAAAAGTGGAGGTGGTTGTCAATAAGCAAACCCAACAAACTTTGAAAAAAACTGTTTGTGTAGGGATCTCTTTATATCCTGATCATTCAGATGATATCCAGCAAGTATTAAAAAATGCAGATATGTTTTTAAATGAAGCGAAAAATAAAGGGCGATCAAAACTTGCCGTTTATAAAAAAGAGGAGGAAAGCTCTATTAATTTATTTTAATTTTAGCTTAATTTATGTATAATTCTCGACTTTAATAAAGGGCGACAAAGACGCGACCCTTTTGTTATACTAAAAAAAGGAATTTTGATGAAAAAAGATATCCATCCAGATTACAAAGATTGTACGGTAACTTGTGCGTGTGGTAATAGCTTTGAGACTCGATCAAATGTTGATACGATGAGAATTGATATTTGTTCTGCTTGTCATCCATTCTTCACAGGTGAGCAAAAAATTGTTGATGCTGCTGGTAGAGTTGAGAAATTTAAAGCTAAATACTCTATGAAATAATGCTAACACTACTTCCCACCCCTTTAGGAAACTTAGGGGATATATCTTTTAGAACAATTGAGGTTTTAAAAGATGGGGAGATACTTTTGTGTGAAGACACAAGAGTGACAAAAAAACTCCTTTCCCTTTTAAGTGAAAAATATTCAATAACATTTCCCAATTTTACTTTTATAAGTATCCACTCTCACAATGAAAAGCAGTTTGTTCAACAACCTGAAAATGTAGAACTACTAAAACAAAAAAATTGTATCTATATGAGTGATGCAGGGATGCCTTGTATTAGTGACCCAGGTGCTATTTTAGTAGATGCGTGTATACAAAATGGTATTGAGTATGATGTGATCCCTGGAGCAAATGCTATACTTACTGCATATGCTATGAGTGGTTTTCATGATCCACAATTTAGTTTTTATGGCTTTTTACCCCATAAAAGTGAAAATAGGTATAATCAACTTTATGCCATAATGCACAACGATACTTTAGCTATTTTATATGAGTCTCCCCATAGACTTATGAAATTACTTGAGCAAATAGTCGCTATTGATCCTAAAAGAGAGCTTTTTTTAGCGAAAGAGATAACGAAAAAGTATCAAACTGTTTATAAAAATAGTGCTCAAAATATTTTTGAAACTTTAATTGATACTCAAATAAAAGGGGAGTGGGTTGTGATTATTCAAAAAAATGAAACCGATACAAAAGCTACTTCCCTTACTCAAGAAGATATCCTCCCTTTGGATATACCACCAAAACAAAAAGCAAAGTTATTGGCAAAAATAACGGGAAAAACAGTAAAACAGATTTATGGTGAACTAACCCTTAGCTAATATGTTTTATGTAGATTCTACCACAACAATCACTTATGAGATTAAAAAATCTAAATTTATCACAACCCTTGTCCCAATGTCTCATTTTGAGAGTACTATGGAGCAACTAAAACAGCAACATCCAAAAGCAAGACATTTTGTCTACGCCTATCGCTATTTGAACTCATTTGATCAAATTGTAGAAAATAGCAGTGATGATGGGGAGCCAAAAGGGACTAGTGGCAAGCCAACTTTAGCAGTACTTAGTGGCAATGAACTTATCAATAGTGCAGTTATTGTAGTGCGTTATTTTGGTGGGGTAAAACTAGGTACAGGTGGTTTAGTCAAAGCATATAGTGAAGCTACAAATTTAGCAATATCCCAAGCAAACTTAAAAAAATATCTTAAGCTATACTATGTCAAGATTCAATTTGAATATCCACATGTATCAAAAGTGGAATACCAAGTAGCTCAGTTTGGAATTGAAATTGAAAATAAAATATTTGAGCAGCAAGTAAGTTTTGTTTTAAGTGGGAGTAAAAAAATGGTTGAAAATCTCCTTGAATATTTAAAACAAGAAAATATTATAGATCAAAACGATATAATAATCCAATGAATAAAAAAACAAATCTCCCTTATGTTCCAGTGTTGGTATTGGTTATTGTAATAAATCTTATTTTAACTACACACTTTATTACAATTTTTCTTATAGGGGTGGTATTTAAACTTTTTTTAGAAGCTTTGGAGGAGGAGCAGTATTATATATTAAGCCTTATAATTGGAACTTTTACTATTATTGAAGTGGTGCAAGGGTTGTATATATTTTCTTTGACAATCACCTCTATAGTGATCTATTATTTTGTACTTACCCGTTTAAAATACCTTTTAAGTTCCCCAGTTTTAGCACAGTTTGTTTATATACTTTTATTTTATGGGATAGTGTTTTTAATATATAGTTTTCAAAGTGGACTCAATCAAGAGCTTATATTGCTTTTTGTATATAATTTTTTAATTGATAGTATTGTAATAGGATTGTTTTTATGAGGTTTAAGTTTATTATTGGGTTTATTGTTTTTATTGTTATTGTTTTATTGGCGAGGGTGTACTATTTAAGTATCCCCTCAAATGAACATTTTGAAAATTTATCAAAAAAGAATTATATAAAAAGATTTTATACTACCCCTTCAAGGGGAGCTATCATAGATCGTAATGGTGAATATCTAGCGGTAAATGAAGTGGGATTTAGCATCAATTTAAAGCCCCATTTAAGAGGAGAAAAAGAGTTTAAAGCAGTTGAGCAAGTAGCACAATTAGTAGAAAAATATTTCCCCCATATCACAAAAGATGAGGTGATAAAAAAATATAAACAAGAAGATTCTCCCTATAGACATAATCTTGTAAAAGTGGTTGAGTATATCCCTTATAATGATTTTTTTAAACACTACACGGTATTTAACTCAAATGAAAATGTGGAAATTCAAGCAGCAACCATAAGAAGATACCTCTATGACGATGTAGGGGCTCATGTTTTAGGTTATGTAGGGAGAGTTACCAAAAAAGATATAGAAGAAGATCCATTAAATAAGCATTTTGAATCAAGTGGAAGAACAGGTTTAGAAAAATATTACAACCATATACTAAGGGGAACTTTAGGGTATCAAGATGTACAAGTAAACTCTTTGTATCAAAAACTAAAAGTACTAGATGAGGTAAAAGCACAAAAACAAGATATTCAGCTGACTATTGATATAGAAGTACAAAAACTTATTCATGAACTTTTTAAAGAGAAAGCTGGAGCTGCAATTGTAATGGATGTAAGAAATGGAGAGATATTGGCAGCTGGAAGTTTCCCAGAGATAGATAATAATCTTTTTGTCAATGGAATAAGTCATGCAGAATGGGAAAAGATACAAGGTGACTTTAATCACCCTTTTACAAACAAATTGATAAATGGACTTTATCCTCCTGGATCAGTTATGAAAATGGGAGTAGCCATTTCATTTTTAGAAAACAATATTCCACCAAATTTTAGTGTATATTGTAATGGTTCTATGCAACTAGGTGAGAGAAATTTTAGATGCTGGAAATTAGAAGGGCATGGAAGGGTTGATTTTGTAAAAGCTATGAGGGAAAGTTGTGATGATTTTTTTTATAAAGGAAGTTTAAAAGTTGGGATCAACAATATCCACAAAACACTTGATCGATTTGGTATTGGGAAAAAAACAGGGATAGATTTGCCCTCAGAGTTTGTCGGGGTCAATCCAAATAAAGAGTGGAAGCGAAAAAAACAAAATCTTCCGTGGTATGTAGGGGAGACAGTGGTTGCATCTATTGGACAAGGTTTTATCAATGTTACCCCTATGCAAATAGCCAGATACACAGGAGCAATAGCTACAAACAAGCTTCAAAGACCACATCTTTTAAAAGATGAGGGGATGATTCAGCAAGAGGAGACAAATGTCTCACAAAGAGATTTAAAGCTGCAACAAAGAGGGATGTATCATGTTGCTAATAAACCTTTTGGAACAGCAGTACATCACATAAAATCAAAAGTAACAGTAGCCGCAAAAACTGGAACAGCACAAGTAATTGGTATCCCTCAACATGAAAAAAAGCGTATGAAAGAGCATGAATTGGAGTATTTCCAAAGATCACAAGCGTGGCTTACCACTTACGCCCCTTATGATGATCCGCAGTTTGTAGTAACTATTTTAGTGGA